>NZ_JAMBDU010000013.1:0-99705 GCF_025143875.1 Microbacterium meiriae
GGGCCGCCCCCCCCCCCGCGTCTCTTTCCCCTGAGGTCCCATGAAGATCCTGCTTCCGCCGTCCGAGACCAAGCGCGAGGGCGGTGACGGCGGCCCGCTGGATGTGCCCGCGCTGGCACTCCCGGACCTCACACCGCAGCGGACCGCCGTGATCGACGCTCTCGTCGCTCTCGCCGCCGATGAGGACGCGAGCCGGCGCGTGCTGAAGCTGAGCGATCGGCAGCGGGGGGACATCGCGCACAACCGTGTCATGAGGAGCGCGCCCACGATGCCCGCGGTGGACCGCTACACCGGTGTACTGTTCGACGCCCTCGACGCGGCGTCGCTCTCGACCGCCTCCCGTCGCTGGCTGGACGCCCACGTGTGGATTCACAGCGCTCCGTTCGGCCCGGTCGCGGCCCTGGACGCGATCCCGACCTATCGCCTGGCAGCCGGCACCACGCTTCCGGGGATGCCGCCGCTGCGTCGCCACTGGGCCGATCCGACGGCGGCGGCGATCGCGGCCGATGCCCCGGCTTTCGTGCTCGATCTGCGCAGCGAGGCGTACGCGGCACTCGGACCCGTGCCGGCCGGGGTGCCGTCCGTGTACGTGCGGGTCGTCACGGCGCAGGGGAGGGCGCTGAACCACTTCAACAAGAAGTCCAAGGGGCTGCTCGTCCGGGCACTTTCCGAGGACCGGCCGCGTCTCGGCTCGCTCCGAGGGCTGCACCGGTGGGCGCGGGCGCACGACGTCGTTCTGCGGGACGGCGCCGCACCGGGGGAGATCGAGCTGGTCGTCGCCGACTGACGGTCCCGAGGCCGGCGAATCGCCCCCGGCGGTCGTTGCCGCCCCCTGGGCGCACCGCTACCATGTCCAATGCGAGGCGGGGAGTCTCGTGGCGGGGGACGAGAGCCGTCTCCCCTGACCAGAGAATGTGAGCCTCATGGGTTACGACGACTACGGAGCGGGCTATCTCGGCCTGCTCTTCGCCTACTTCTTCGTCATTCTGCTGATCGCGGTCGCCGGGTACGTCCTGGTGTCGCTCTTCTACATGAAGATCTTCCAGAAGGCCGGCGTGCAGGGCAACTGGCGTGCCTGGGTGCCCGTCTACAACATGATGATCTTCTTCAAGCTCGGTGACCTGAGCCCGTGGCTCGTCCTGTACGGCATCGCCGGCACGGCCCTGCTGAGCTGGATCGGCATCGGCTTCCTGTTCTCGCTCGCGCTCTCGGTGCTCTCGGTCATCGCCGCGTGGCGCGTGGGCCTCAAGCTCCAGAAGGACGCCGTCTGGGTCGTCCTCTACGTCTTCCTCTCCATCGTCTGGCTCGGTATCAACGCGTTCGACAAGTCGCGCTGGAACCCGAACATCCAGCCGGCGTCCTGGGCGGGCAACGGCTTCCTCGGCGACCGCACGGTGTGGGACGGCATTCCCGTCCAGCCGGCAGCGGCCGCCCCGCAGCAGGGCTACGGTGCGCCGCAGGGATATGGGGCACCGCAGGGCTACGGCACCCCGCCGCAGGGCTACGCGCCGCCGACGCAGGCGTACACGCCGCCTTCGGCACCCGGCTACACGCCGCCTTCGGCACCCGGCTACGCGCCGCCCGCCGGCCCCGCCGCCCCGGCGACGGGTGCGCCGATCCCTCCGGTGCCGCCCACGACGCCTCCGGCGCCTCCCGCGGCTCCGCCCACGACGCCTCCGGCCCCGCCCGCGGCTCCTCCCGCCGCTCCTCCGGCTCCGCCGACCACACCGAACGATCCCACGCAGCCGCCTGCGTGACGACGTGAGGAGAACCCCCGGTCTTCGGATCGGGGGTTCTTCGCGTCCGTGGCTCCTCCGTGTCCCCACATGCCGCTAACGTGGAGACATGGACTCGTCGCAGCGGAGGGAAGTCGTCCCTCCTCCCGTCGCCCCGCGCCCCGTCCACCGCCATCCCGGTGCGGTCCCGAGGAGCGAGTTCCACTACGATGTGTGAGTATCCTGCGCCCGCCCCATCCGCCGCAGGTCCATCGGAGGCAGTTCGTGGCTGAGACCAAGACGCACACCCTCACGGTTGCGCATCGTCCGTTGCGGCTGTCCTGGGCCGGCGTCACCGACCAGGGGCGCCGCCGGGAGACGAATCAGGACGCCCTCCTCGCCGAGTACCCGCTCTTCATCGTCGCGGACGGCATGGGAGGTCATGCCGGCGGGGAGATCGCGAGTCAGAGCACAGTCGCGCGCCTGCGGGCGATGGTCGATGCCGACGACGTCACCCCCTCCGCGATCGAGAAGGCTCTCGCGCTCGCGGTGGACGACATCGCCGAGCACCCGGACACCACCGACGAGGGGACCGGCACCACGCTCACCGGCGTCTACCTGGACGAACAGGGAGACGAGCCGCACTGGGTGGCACTGAACATCGGTGACTCGCGCGTGTACCTGCTGCGCGACGACCGGCTGCTGCAGGTCACGACCGATCACTCCGTCGTGCAGGAGCTCATCACCGCCGGCAAGCTCAGTCCCGAAGAGGCGGAGGGCCACCCGTACAGCAACGTGATCACCCGCGCGGTCGGTGCGAGCGAACTCACGGCGCCGGACTACGTCACCATCGACGTGCGGCCGGGCGACCGTTTCGTCATCTGCTCCGACGGTCTCACGAAGGAGCTCACGGACTACGGCATCCAGCACTTCCTCCGCGCTCATGCCGACCCCGCGGAGAGCGTCGACGCGATGCTCGCGGCGGCCCTCGACAACGGAGGGCGCGACAACGTCACCGTGATCGTGCTGCAGGTCGACGATCCCGAGGATCCTTCCTCCCCACCCGCGGACTCGGGGGAGTAGCGCTCCGTCCCCTGTGGAGAGGCCCTATCCGCCCCGGTGGTGGGCTCCACTGGAGGCATGCACTCCTCGCCCCTGGTCCTCCCGTCCGCCATGGCGCCGGCCCGGCGGCGCCCGCTTCCCGTCATCGCCGCCGTCGTCCCCGTGGGAGTCGGTCTGGCTCTCTGGTTCACGACCGGTGCGGTGCATGCGCTCTGGTTCGCGGCTCTCGGGCCGCTGATGCTGGGCGCGTCGCTCCTCGACGCAGCCCGCGGACGTCGTCGCGAACGGCGAGCCGAGGCGCTCCGGATGGACGACGCATGGGCAGAGGTCGAAGCCCAGCTGCACCGCCGCCACGCGGAGGAGCGCGCAGACGAGGAACGTCGTCACCCGGATGCCGCCTCGTGTCTGCGCAGCCGCCCGTTGCAGGATGCCCGGCCGCCCGACCACGACACTCCGCTCGTCGTGGGACGCGGATCCCGGGTCAGCACCGTGCGCTGCGAGGGCGGTGACGACGAGCGCGCCGCTGCGTTCCGCCGCCGGTGCGGTGTCCTGGAAGACGCGCCGCGGGTCGTCCTCCTCGGTGGAGGAGTATGCCTGCGGGGCCCGCAGCCGCTCGCCAGGGCCGCCGCACGTGCGCTCGTCGTCCAGCTCTGTCTCCGCTTCTCCCCGAGTGTGCTCTCCCTCGTCGGCGACCCGGCGCGGGACGGGGCGCTGGCGGGCTTCCCGCACATGCAGCAGGCGCGACGCGGTGGTTTCCGGCTCGCCCTCGCAGAGGAGGCCTCATCGGCCCCGAGCGCCGATGCGGTGATCTGGACCCTGCCGACCGGTGCGGACGTTCCGGACGGCATCACGACGGTGGTCGACATCGTGGAACCCGGTGCGGCGACTCTGCGCACCCCGGACGGCGAGGACGGGGTGGACGTCGAGTACCTGTCGTCGGCGCAGGCGACGGCGGCCGCCGAGCTGTGCGGCGGGAAAGGGTCCGCGACGGAGGCGACCGGGGCGGCGGTGGCGCTCCGGGACCTTCCGCAGCCACCGGTGGGCCCAGGCCTCCTCGTGGCGCTCGGTCGCGGAGCACACGATGCCGCGGTGGTGGCCGACATCGTCGAGGACGGCCCGCACGCGATCGTGACGGGGATGACGGGGACAGGCAAGAGCGAACTCCTCATCACATGGGTCGCCGCCGTCTGCGCGGGGTACGGGCCGGAGCGGGTGAGTGTCCTCCTCGCGGACTTCAAAGGAGGAACGGCCTTCGATCGCCTGCGTGAGCTGCCGCAGGTCGTCGGCGTCCTCACGGACCTCGACGAGACGGAGGCGCGGCGCGGCGTCGCCAGCCTGGCCGCAGAGATGCGCCGCCGTGAGGGTGCCCTCGCGGCGGCGCAGGCGCGCGACGTGCGTGAGACCGACCTTCCCCGACTCCTGATCGTCGTCGACGAGTTCGCCGCCCTGCTGCAGGAGCACACAGAGCTGGCGGCGGTGTTCACCGACGTCGCGGCGCGGGGGCGCGCCCTGGGCATGCACCTGGTCCTCGGCACGCAGCGCGCCGCCGGGGTCATCCGCGATGCGCTCGCGACGAACTGCCCGCTGCGGCTGAGCCTGCGCGTCGCCGAGACTTCTGACAGCAGGGCGATGCTCGGCACCTCCGGCGCCGCCGAGCTTCCCGGCGGAGCGGAGGGCCGAGGCCGTGCGCTCCTCCGTCGCCCGCAGGACGACGAGCCGCTGCCGGTGCGCATCGCCCTCACCGATGACGACGTCATCCGACGGATCGCGCAGCGATGGGCGGGAGCGCCGACGTCTCCACCTCCGTGGCGACCCGCTCTCCCGACGCGCCTGCCGCTCGACGCGCTGCTGACCGCTCGGGCAGGGTCCGCGCCTTCGGAAGCCGGGCCCTGCCTGGTGCTCGGACGCGCTGACGAGCCCGAGAATCAGGCGCAGCCGCTGGAGGTTCTGCATCCTGGCCGCGACCGCGGGCTCGTGGTCCTCGGCGCCCCGGGAACGGGGCGGACGACAGCCTTGCGTGTGATCGCGGCGCAGCATCGCCACAGCGCGTGGTTCCCGGATGATCCCGAAGCGGCCGTCGACCTGCTCGCCGCGTGGGTCGCGGGCGGCACGGCGCCACCCGACGTCGTGCTCGCGGATGATCTCGATCTGCTCCACGCGCGCCTGCCTCTCGACGTCGGCCACGAGTTCGTCCAGCGGTGGGAGCAGCTGGTGCGATCATCGGCCACCGTCACCTGGGTGCTCGCGGCCGGTCGGGCGACGGGTCCGCTGGCACGCGTGCTGGAGGCACTCCCGCGTCGGGCCCTGCTGCGGATGCCGACACGCGTCGAGCACATCGCCGCGGGCGGCGAGGTCGCTCACTTCCGACGCGATCGTCCGCCGGGGAGGGCCGTGTGCGGAGAGCGGGAGATGCAGTTCGCCTGGGTCGAGGGTCCCGGGGTGGAGTCGCGCTCCGGAGAGCTGCGGGGGAGCACGCCGGTGTGGGTGCCGCAGGCGGAGATCACGGCGTTGGTCACCCCGGGCGTCGTCGGCGTCGTCGCGGCGTTGGCGGCCGCGCATCCCGACTGCGACGTACAGGCGGTGGGTCCGGAGGTGAGCGGAACGGGGCGACCGCTCGTGCTGGTGGGCGATGCCGAGAACTGGCAGCGTCAGTGGGCACTGTGGCAGCGGGTGCGATCGCAGGGGGAGGTGCTCATCCGGGCGGAGCGGCCCGGCGAGCTCCGCCAGCTCGTCGGCATCCGCGCTCAGCCGCCGTACGCGCGACCGGACGCCGGGCGGGCCTGGTCCGTGATCGGAGACCGCCCTCCCCGGCGGGTGGTCCTCCCGGCGCTGGACCGGCGATGACGGTCAGCGGCACGGGGACGACGAGGTCGGGTCAGATGCCCGCACCCGGACGGATCGCGCCGACGTTCGCGCCGCCTCCGAGCACCGTGAGCGGCAGGGAGTCGGCCAGTCCGGTCACGTCGGCGTCGCTGAGCCCGCCCGCGCGTGCCAGCAGCGTGGCGGCCACGATCGTGGACGCGCGTGCGCCGCCGTCGAGCATCTTCAGCGCCACCGTGGTCCCGTTCGGGGCGACCATCACCATGACACCCTCCGCGCCGCCCTTGGCGAAGACCCCGAGCCGTTCGATCGCGATCGTGTCAGGGCGCCCGGGGCCGTCGATGGTCCAGGGGTTCTCGCGCACCGCCTTCACCAACGAGCCCGCCACGCGGTGCAGCGCGAAGGGGGAGCGCTCGGAGGCGGTTCCGATGCGGTGGATCGCGCGGGCCAGTCCGGTGAGGCTGAGCGCGTACACGGGGGCACCGCAGCCGTCGATCGCGGTGTGGGCCATCTTCTCGCCGGTCAGCCGGGCGATCACATCGCGGATGTGCGCCTGGAGCGGATGCGAGGGGTCGAGGTAGCCGTCGGTCGGCCAGCCCGTCGCGACGCAGGCGCGGAGCATCGCGGCGTGCTTGCCCGAGCAGTTCATGCGGATGCGCGCCTCCTGGCCGTGCTCGCGCACCATCTCATCGCGGGTCGCGGAGTCGCTCGGCCAGGCGGGAGGACACGCGAGGTCGTCCTCGTTGAGGCCGCCCGCGGTGAGCATCTCGCGCACGACCTCGGCGTGCCGATCGGTGCCGGAATGGCTCGCCGTCGACAGCGCCAGCTGCTCGCCCTCGAGTACCGCACCGGCGGTGAGGCAGGCGACCGCCTGCAGGGGCTTCAGGCTGGAACGGGGGAGGATCAGCGCATCCGCATTCCCGTGCCGCGCGACCACCTCGCCCTCGGGGGAGAGCACCACGGCCGCCCCGGCGTGACGCGACTCGATGAAGCCGCTCCGCTCCACGACGGCGAGCTCGACGGAATCCTGAACGGTGAGAGTCTCCAGCACCCGACAACTCTACCGGCGGGTCCGGCCCAGCCTGGTCGGGTGCCGAGTCGGCGCCGTGTCGGCCGCACCTGGCAGACTGAGCGCATGCCAGAGCAGACGACTCCGCGGTCCCTCGGCGAGCACCGCTACGCCCTCACCTCCACCTGGACCGGCAACACCGGATCCGGCACGAGCGGCTACCGGGACTACCGCCGCGATGTCACGATCGAAGTCGCGGGCAAGCCCGAGCTGCTCGCCTCCTCCGACAAGCCGTTCCGCGGCGATCCGGCGCGGTGGAATCCGGAGGATCTGCTGCTGGCCTCGCTCTCCGAGTGCCATCTCCTGTCGTACTTGCACGCCTGCGTGACGGCCGGAGTGGTGGTCGTGTCCTACCGGGACACCGCGAGCGGCCTGATGCGCGAGAACGGCGCCGGCGGCGGTTCCTTCGTCGAGGTGCTGCTGCGCCCGGAGGTCGTCGTCGCCGAGGCCTCGATGATCGAGGCGGCCGAGCGCGCGCACGCTCAGGCGAACGAGTGGTGCTTCATCGCCAACTCGGTCAACTTCCCCGTCCGGCACGAAGCGACGGTGACGGCCGCCGGCTGAACGGACTCCTCAGCGGCGTTCGTGCGGGAGCGCCTGCTTGATCTTCTCGATCGTGTTCTGAGCCGGCGCCTCGTTGTAGGTGCCCGCGAGCTCCTGTCCGGAGAGCGCGTGGATCGCGGCCATGATCTCGTCGGTCGCGAGCCGGCGCGCGCGGCCGCTCGTGGCCGGTCCGTGCGGCGACAGATCCAGGGGCTCGCCGAAGCGCACGGTGATCCGCTCGGACAGCGTGGGCATCTTGGCGCCGACCGGCATCACCTTGTCGGTGCCGATGAGTCCCACGGGGACGACGGGTGCTCCCGTCTGCAGAGCGAGGAAGGCCACGCCCGTGCGGCCCTTGTACAACCGGCCGTCGGTGGAGCGGGTGCCCTCAGGGTAGAGCGCGACGGCGAGGCCCTCGTCCAGGAGCTGACGCTGCAGGTCTAGGGCGTCCAGCGCCGCCTGGCCGGCGCCGCGGCGGACCGGGATCGCACCGATCGCCTCGAAGAACGTCTTGGACGCCCAGCCCTTCATGCCGGTGCCCTCGAAGTAGCTCGACTTGGCGAGGAAGTGCACGGGACGCGGAGCCGCCACCGGGATGGCGATGGAGTCGATGAACGACAGGTGGTTGCTGGCGAAGATCACCGGGCCGGTGGTGGGGACGTGCTCACGTCCTTCGATACGCGGCCGATAGACGAGCCGGGCGAGCGGGGCGATGAGGCTGCGGCCCAGCGTGTAGGTGAAGCCGGCGTGCCGGGGCTTCGGGGAGTCCTCTGAGGGGGTTTCGGGGTCCACGGACTGCTCAGAGCTCATCAGAGCAGGCTACTCCCGGATCCATGCCGACGTGGGAATGAAGACTCGCGCCGCCGCTTCCCAGCGCGAGCAAAGGGCGATGAGGCAGGATGGAAGCTCCCGCCCGCGATCGTGAGGTCTTCCTGTGCGCACCCGTCCGCTGCTCGTCCTGTCCACCGTCGCTGCGGCGACCCTGCTGCTGGCGGGATGCTCCGGGAACGGCGATCCGCAGAGCACCTCCTCTCCGGACGCTTCCGGGTCGAGCCAGTGCCTCGTGAACGCGAAGGCCGGCGACACCTCGGACGCCATCGAGGTGGACGGCGAAGGTCTCGACGCCAAGATCACGGTTCCCGCCGATGCGGAGTTCGCGAACGTCGAGCGGACCGTCGTGTCCGAGGGCGAGGGAGACGACCTCGCGGCGAACGACCTCGTCTCCGTCCAGTATCAGATCGTCGATGCCGCCAGCGGCGACGTGGTCGACTCGTCGGCGCGCGGCGAGGACGGCACGCTCCCCGTGCTCCTCGACCCGAACCAGTCGTCGCTGTTCGTCGCCGCGCTCGAGTGCGAGCCGGTCGGATCCCGCGTCGTCCTCGCCATCCCCGGCAGCGCGCTCGGTGAGGGGCAGAGCAACATCGTCGTCTACGCGGAGGCCGTCGACCGGCTCCCCGAGGTCGCCTCCGGCAAGGAGGTCGAGCCGACCGCCGGCATGCCCGAGGTCGAGCTCGACGACGATGGCAAGCCGTCCGTCACGATCCCGGACGGCGATGCGCCGACCGAGACGAAGGTCTCCGTCCTCAAGCAGGGCGACGGCGCAACGGTGGCGTCCGGCGACCTCGTCGTGGTCCAGTACCTCGGGGTGAAGTGGTCCGACGGCGAAGAGTTCGACTCCAGCTGGAGCCGCGATGCGGCCCCCGCCCAGTTCCAGACGACCGGAGTCGTCGCCGGGTTCCAGAAGGCGCTCGAGGGTCAGAAGGTCGGTTCGCAGGTTCTCGTCGTCATGCCGCCGTCCGATGGCTACGGCGCGAGCGAGGGGCACGAGCTGCAGGACGAGAGCCTCGTGTTCGTCGTCGACATCCTCGCCACGACTCCGGTCCAGCCGCAGCAGTAGCCGCGGCCCGGGAGAGCCGGCGGCGTGTCCTAGGCTGGCGTCATGCGTCGCGTCATCATCCTCGGCTCCACCGGTTCCATCGGCACGCAGGCGCTGGATGTGATCCGCGCCAATCCGCGACGCTTCGAGCTCGTCGGTCTCGCCGCGGGGTCGAACGCCACGATGGTGGCCGAGCAGGCGGCGCAGTTCCAGGTGGAGCACACGGCTCTCGGCGCGGTCGAGGCTGAGCAGCTGGTCCGCGACGTCGAAGCCGATGTGGTGCTGAACGCCATCACCGGCTCGATCGGTCTCGGCTCGACGCTCGCTGCGCTGGAGGAGGGGCGGACCCTCGCGCTGGCGAACAAGGAGTCGCTGATCGTCGGCGGTGATCTCGTGCTCGCCGCCGCGGCACCCGGGCAGATCGTCCCCGTGGACTCCGAGCACTCCGCGCTCGCCCAGGCCCTGCGCTCCGGCACACACGATGAGATCCGCCGTCTGGTGGTCACGGCCTCGGGTGGCCCGTTCCGCGGCAGGTCGCGCGACGAGCTCACCGGAGTGACCCCGGAACAGGCGCTGGCGCATCCGACGTGGAACATGGGTCGCACGGTCACCACGAATTCGGCGACCCTGGTCAACAAGGGGCTTGAGGTCATCGAGGCGCACCTGCTGTTCGATGTGCCCTACGACGACATCGACGTCGTCGTGCACCCGCAGTCGATCGTCCACTCCATGGTGGAGTTCGTCGACGGCTCGACCATCGCGCAGGCCTCGCCGCCGGACATGCGTCTGCCGATCTCGCTGGGCCTGGACTGGCCGCACCGCGTGGGCGGTGTGGGCCGTCCGCTGGACTGGAGCACGGCGACGTCCTGGACCTTCGAGCCGCTCGACGACGACGCCTTCCCCGCGGTGGCGCTCGCAAAGGCCGTCGGGCGCGCCGGAGGCACTTTCCCCGCCGTCTACAACGCCGCCAACGAGCAGGCCGTGGACGCGTTCCACGAAGGGCGCCTGCCGTTCCTCGGCATCGTCGACACCGTGCAGCGGGTCGTCGACGCGCACGACGCTCCGGACGCGTCGACCGTGGAATCGCTCGCGGCGGCCGAGGACTGGGCGCGGCGGAAGGCCGACCAGCTCATCGCCGCCGTCTGACGCGGCGCGGGCTCAGTCCTCGTCCGGGTACGGCACGGGCCAGCGCGGCTCCGGCACCGGCCAGCCGGCGGCCTTCAACGCACGCCGGGAGAGCTCGCGGGCCGAGTACGGCGTCCGCACCCCTCGGATGTCGCGGTAGTCCTGGTGCCCGGGGCCGGCCCAGAGGATCGCGTCGCCGTCGCCGACGAGTCCGACGGCGGCCACGATCGCGGCCTCCGGCGGGGAGTACTCGTGGATCTCGGCGTCGGGACGGGCGCGACGCGCGCCCTCGACGAGCGTCGCGCGGATCGACGCCGGGTCTTCGAATCGCGGGTGGTGATCCGTCACGACGAGGATGTCGCTGCCCTCCACCGCGGTGCGAGCCATGTCGAAGCGCTTGCTGGCGTCCCGGTCCCCGTCGGCGCCGAAGAGCATGAGCACCTTGCCGGGAGTCACCCGGCGCACGGCGGCCAGGGTTTTCTCGAAGGCGTCGGGCGAGTGGCCGAAGTCGACGAAGACGGCCGGCCCCCGCGCGCCTGAGACGAGCTGCGTGCGCCCTGGCAGGTAGGCGTGGATGCCGCCGTCGCGCTGCAGGGCCTCGACGATCCGCTCCCAGGCATAGCCGCCCTCGAGCAGCATGACGATCGCGAGCGCCGCGTTCGCGGCCATGTGGGGGCCGATCACCGGGACGGTCGTGGTGAGCGTGCCAGCCGGTCCCGTCATCGTGAACGTCGTTCCGGTCGTCCGCTCGTCGTCGATGACGACCACCCAGTCCGCTCGCGATGCCTGATCGGCGTCGGCGGCGATGGAGGGCGTCCCGACGGTGATGACGGGGATCTCGGAGCGCTCCACGACCAGGGCCCCGGAGGAGGAGTCGAGGCACACGACGCCGCGGACGGCGCGATCGGGCCGGAAGAGCGGCAGCTTCGCCTCGAAGTACTCCTCCATGTCGGCGTAGTCGTCGAGGTGGTCGTGGCTGAGGTTCGTGAATCCCGCGACGTCGAACCGGATGCCGTCGACACGGTGCCGGGAGAGGGCCTGGGCGCTGACCTCGACCGCGACGGCCTCGACCTCGCGCTCCCGCATCAGCGCGAGCAGGGCGTGCATCTCCGACGCCTCAGGGGTGGTGAGCCGCGAGACGATGACCTCACCCGCGATGTGTCGTTCGGCCGTGGAGGAGAGCCCGGTGACGACGCCCATCTGTTCGAGGATGCCCTCGAGGAGGTGCGAGACGCTCGTCTTGCCGTTCGTCCCGGTGGTCGCGAAGAGGAGGGGAAGCGGGTCCTCCGCTCCCGTGCCGTACACCCAGGCGCTCAGCGCGCCGAGCACGCCGCGGGGGTCGTCGACGATGAGGATCGGGAGGCCGGCGTCCGCGGCGATGTCGGCGCCCGCCTGGTCCGTGATCACGGCGACCGCCCCCTTCTCGGCAGCGGTCTTGGCGAAGTCCGCGCCGTGGCGGTTCACGCCGCGGATCGCGACGAACGCCTCGCCGGGACGCAGGTCCGCCGTGGCGAGGGTGATGCCACTGAGAGCGACGCCCTCCACGTCGCCGCGCACGGAGCGGGCGAATCGGGAGGCGAGTTCGGACAGCTCGCGCCGGGGCGGGTTCGCGGGGCGGAGCACGGGGGGCAGGGTCGGCTGTTGTTCCATCGACATGTCGTCTCCATGTTCTCATGACGGTGGTGTCGCCCCGCGCGGGTCGGTCCGCCGCGCGCCGGAGCAGGGCGCGGCGGACCCGGGACGCTCAGGCGCGGCGGCGGAACGCGAGCACGGCGACCACGAGCGCCGCGACACCGGCCAGGAGGCCGCCGGCGCCCAGCGCGATACCCAGGGCGTCGTCGCCGGTGTCGGCCGTCGCGGGCTGCGGTACGGTGCTCGTGCCGTGACCGCCCTCGGCGTTGTCCGTCACCGTCACGACGGGAGCGGGGGAGTCGAGGTCGTGCGGGTCCTCGCCCTTCTCGGCGAGCTGCGTCCACTCCGTCGCCCCGTCGACGCACTGCTGGACCACCGGGAAGGCGAGCGTCTCGGGCGTGTCCTCATCCAGTCCCACCGACATGCTCACGGCGCCGCGGAGGTCGGTCGGCACGGGCGTGAGGGCGGTGTAGGTGACCGCGCTCACGAGACCGTCGTCGCCGCGTTCCACCTGGATGCTCCAGTCGCCGTCGAGCGTCGGGGCGACGGAGGCGAGGCCCTCCGGCATGGTGACGCGCAGGGCTGTGGTGGGCGAGGTGCCGCACCCGTGCGAGAAGGAGAAGGTCAGCACGCCGTGGTCACCGGCGGCGAGCTCGTCCGGGCTGACGGTGACGTGGGCGCCGGCCATCGCCGGGACGGCGAGGGCGAGGGCGAGTCCGCCGATGATGCCGGTGGCTCCGAGGAGGGCGCGGCGCGGACGGCGGGGGCGGATGGTGGGGTTCGACATGGGGTCTCCAGATGCTCGTGTGGGGGCGCGCGGGAACAGCGCGGCCCGAAGGGGCCGTCTCTCGAGGACGGCAGGGTCGGCGGGGCGGCTCAGCCGCCGACGGGCACCGGCGGACCGCGCCGCGACACCACCACGGTCATCGCGGCATCGAGCGGAGAGCGGAGAGCGGAGCGCAGCGGACGCGGCGGTGCGGGAGGCGCGGAGGTGGGAGTCGCCGCGCGCCGGAGCGCGGCCTGGAACCAGCGGGCGATCGCGCGCAACACGCTCTCGCCGTGCCACAGCAGCAGCGTGGTCAGCACCGCGCAGGCGAGGTGCGCCGACAGCATCAGCGTGTCCGGGCCGGGAGCCGGGGACAGCGGTGCGAGCGCGCCCAGGTCGAGGTGATGCGCGTGCGTGCCGATGACGGACGCGCCCCCCGCTGTGGGCGCACCCAGAAGCTGGAAGAGCAGGTGGAACGCGGCCTGCGCCAGGAGCACGGCCACGGCGACCCGTGCGCGTGACGGCCGACCGCCGGCCACCGCGGCGGAGAGGGGGACGAAGAGCACCGCGACGGCGGCGATGAGCAGGGGGTGCGGAGCGGCGCCGCCGGCGAGCGTGTGCGACACGGCTGCGAGGAGCGTGGCGATCGCGGACACGGCGGCGGCGCGGAGGAAGCGCAGCTGCCGGGACGTCATCCCGCCAGCCTAGCCATGCTGTGCGAGCCGGGCGGATTCCTAGGCGGTGGGCAGTAGCGTGGGCACGTGGAATTCCTGCTCTATCTGGGCGGCATCGTGTTCATGCTGATCGGCCTCGGGCTCTCGATCGGTCTGCACGAGGTCGGTCACCTCGTCCCTGCGAAGCTCTTCGGCGTGCGTGTCGGCCAGTACATGATCGGCTTCGGGCCGCGCCTGTGGTCGAAGCGGATCGGCGAGACGGAGTACGGCTTCAAGCTCCTGCCTCTCGGCGGCTTCATCTCGATGTCGGGGATGTATCCGTCGTCGAAGGACAGCGGACCCGCGTCCGGCGCGTTCCGCACGCTCATCCAGGATGCGCGCTCGGCCAACGACGAGACGATCGCCGAAGGCGCGGAGGATCGGGTCTTCTACAAGCTGCCGGTCTGGAAGCGCGTGATCGTCATGCTCGGCGGACCGCTCATGAACCTCGTGCTGGCCGTGGTCATCTTCACCGTCCTCGTCAGCGGAATCGGCGTGCAGCAGGGCACCACGACGGTCGCGGCGGTGAACGAATGCGTGGTCCCTGCCTCATCGTCGGCGACCGAATGCGGTGCCGACGATCCGGAGTCTCCGGCGGCGGCGGCCGACGTGCAGCCAGGGGACGTCCTCGTCTCGATCGACGGGACACCGGTGGCGACCTTCGCCGAGGCGACTGCGATCGTGCAGGCCTCGCCGGGACAGCCCCTCGATCTCGTCGTGCGCCGGGACGGCACGGAGCAGACGCTCACCCTCACGCCGATCGCCGCGGAGCGCACCATCACGGATGCGAGCGGGCAGCCGGTGCTCGACGACGACGGCGAACCCGTCGTGAAGGAGGTCGGCTACGCGGGCATGATCGCGCAGATGGGCTACGTGCAGCAGCCGCTCACCGCCGGACCGCAGATGGCGGCGGACACGGTCGCCCGGGTCGGCTCGCTGATCGTCACGCTGCCCGTGCGGCTGTGGGACGTGGGTGTGTCGTTGGTGACGGGTGGGGAACGCGATCCGAACGGGCCGCTGAGCGTCGTCGGTGTCGGGCGTCTGGCGGGCGAGGTGGCCGCGACGGACGCGCCGGTCCTCAACCGCTTCGCCGTGCTGCTCGGCCTCCTCGGGTCGCTCAACGTCGCGCTCTTCGTGTTCAACCTCATCCCGCTGCTGCCCCTCGACGGCGGACACATCGTCGTCGCGCTCTGGGAAGGGATCAAGCGGGCGTGGGCGAAGCTCTTCCGGCGGCCGCCGCCGGCTCCGGTCGACGCCACGAAACTCGTCCCGCTGACCGTCGTCGTCGCGACGCTGCTGATCGCGATGGGAGCTCTGCTGCTGGTGGCCGACCTCTTCAACCCGGTCAAGCTGCTGGGCTGAGCGACCGGGACGCACTCAGCGCAGGGCGTGTGCGACCAGACGCTCCAGCGTGCGGATGCCGTCGCGGGACAGGATCGACTCGAGGTGGCCCTGCACCGATGCGAACCCGTCGCCCCGGAGGGCGTAGACGTCGCCGGTCGCCGGATCCGCCGACACCTCGGCCGCGCCCACCGTCGTCACTCCGGGGTTGACCCGTGCCGTGAAGGTGTTGTAGAACCCGATCGAGGCGTCCTCGCCGAACACCGGCACGGCCTTCTGTAGCCCCTGGTGCGGAGCGTCGAGGGGCGTCAGCGCGATCCCCATCCGGTCCGCCAGGATCTGGTGGCTCAGGCAGACCGCGAGCAGCGGGGCATGCGCCTGCAGGCGGGCCGCCACGACCTCGCGCATCCGGGCGATGCGCGGGCTCGCGTCGTCTCGGGGGTCGCCGGGGCCGGGGCCGGCGACGACGAGATCGGCCGTCTCGACCGCCTCGTCGTCCACGTCGTCCCAGGACGCGATGGTCACGTCGAGCCCGAGGTGCCGCAGCTGATGCGCGAGCATCGTCGTGAAGCGGTCCTCGGCGTCGACCACGAGGGCGGAGCGGCCGGAGAACGGCCCCGTGAAGTCCTCACCCTGCGGGTTCAGCCAGAACTCGGCGAGGCGGGCGTTGCGCGAGGAGAGGAGCGCGGCGACGTCCGGGTCGTCGGCGAGACGCCGGGGCTCACCGGGGGCGTCGGCGTCGCTGCGGGCTTCCGCCACACGGTCCCGGTCGATCGCGCCGATGGCGCCGAGCACACCCGCTGCTTTGCCGTGGGTCTCGGAGACCTCGCCGTGCGGGTCGGAGTGGCGGACGAGGGTGGCGCCGACGGGAACGCTCAGCTCGCCGTCCTGCAGATACACCGTGCGGATGAGGATCGGCGCGTCGAGGTCGTGGCCGCCGTCGGCGTTGGGGGTGAAGAGCGCGGCGACGCCGGAGTAGTAGCCCCGCGGCTTGCGCTCGTGCCGCCGGATCACGGCGCAGGCGTTCTGCATGGGGGAGCCGGTGACGGTGGGGGCGAACATCGTCTCGCGGAGGATGTCCCGGGGGTCCAGAGCGCTCCGGCCGCGCAGCATGTACTCCGTGTGCGTCAGCCGCGACATCTCCTTCAGATGCGGGCCCGTGATGCGTCCGCCGTCGGCGCAGACGGCGCTCATCATCTTGAGCTCCTCGTCCACGACCATGAACAGCTCCTCGGTCTCCTTGGTCGAGGCCAGGAAGTCGGTCAGCGTCTCCTTCGTCGCGCCGCCCGCCGGATGCCGGAAGGTCCCCGAGATGGGGTTCATGGTGACGACGCCACCGCGAGCCACGACGTGTGCCTCCGGGCTCGCCCCCACCGCGATGTGGCCGGGGGTGAACACCGCGAACGTCCAGTAGGCCCCGCGCTCATGGGCGAGCAGAGCCCGGAACCAGGTGAGGGCCGCCTGCCGTTCGTCCGCCTCGACGGTCGCCGTGAAGTCGCGACGGATGACGAAGTTCGCCCCCTCGCCGCGGCCGATCTCGTCGGCGATCACGGTCTCGACGATGGCGGCGTACTCCTCGTCGGCGATGTCGAAGCCCTCGTCGCGCAGTGGGATCGGCGCGGTGGGAAGCGCATCGAGCACAGCCGCGGTCGGCAGATGGAGGTGCTCGTCCACGACGATGCAGCGCAGCGGCGCCCCGTCGTCCTGCGCGACGAATCCGCGCTCTCGGACCTGCCGGTAGGGGACGAGGGCGAAGACCTCCCGGGGCTCTCCCTCGGACGTCAGAGGGATGTCGGAGAGCAGCTCGACATCGGTCACGGCGCCGGTGAGCAGCTCCACGGTGTCCGCGCCGTCACGGGCGATCAGCACGAAGGACGCGGTGGGATCGGCGCTGAGCTCGTCGAGGCGAGAGAGGGTCATCGATGTCTCCTGTGCGAGGGCTCCGGCTCGGCGCAACGAAAAGACCGCCCCGGAGGCGGTCTGGATTCGAGGGAACGCGAACACACCGCCTAGGAGGCGGGCCACCAGGTGATGTGCGCGATCATGGGGCGAAACTACCACACCCGCCGCATCCAGCCCTTCCGCATCCTGGCGGCGTAGGCTGGGATCGTGCCAGCAGTGAATCTTGGGATGCCGAAGGTCCCCGAAGTCCTCGCCCCGCGTCGCAAGTCCCGTCAGATCAAGGTGGGCAAGGTGCTTGTCGGCGGCGATGCGCCCGTCAGCGTGCAGTCGATGACGACGACGAAGACCACCGACATCAACGGGACTCTGCAGCAGATCGCGGAGCTCACCGCCTCCGGCTGCGAGATCGTCCGCGTCGCCGTGCCGTCGCAGGACGACGCGGATGTGCTGCACATCATCGCGAAGAAGAGCCAGATCCCGGTCATCGCGGACATCCACTTCCAGCCGAAGTACGTCTTCCAGGCGATCGACGCCGGCTGCGCCGCCGTGCGGGTCAACCCGGGCAACATCCGCAAGTTCGACGACCAGGTCGGCGAGATCGCCAAGGCAGCGAAGGACGCGGGTGTCTCGCTCCGTATCGGCGTCAACGCGGGCTCCCTCGACCGTCGCCTGCTCGAGAAGTACGGCAAGGCCACTCCGGAGGCCCTCGTCGAGAGCGCTGTCTGGGAGGCGTCGCTGTTCGAGGAGCACGACTTCCACGACTTCAAGATCTCGGTGAAGCACAACGACCCCGTCGTCATGGTCAAGGCCTACCGTCAGCTCGCCGAGCGGGGCGACTGGCCGCTGCACCTCGGCGTGACCGAGGCGGGACCGGCCTTCCAAGGCACGATCAAGAGCGCGACCGCCTTCGGCATCCTGCTGGGGGAGGGCATCGGCGACACCATCCGCGTCTCGCTGTCCGCGCCGCCGGCCGAGGAGGTCAAGGTCGGTCACCAGATCCTCCAGTCCCTCAACCTCCGGGAGCGCAAGCTCGAGATCGTCTCGTGCCCCTCGTGCGGTCGGGCTCAGGTCGACGTCTACACGCTCGCGGAAGACGTCACCGAGGGGCTCAAGGAGATGACGGTGCCGCTGCGCGTCGCCGTCATGGGCTGCGTCGTGAACGGCCCGGGTGAGGCACGCGAGGCCGACCTCGGCGTCGCGTCCGGCAACGGCAAGGGCCAGATCTTCGTCAAGGGCGAGGTCATCAAGACCGTCCCGGAGGCTGACATCGTCGCCACCCTCATCGAGGAGGCGAACCGCATCGCCGCCGAGATGGGCCCGGACGCTCCGCTCGGCACCGCCCAGGTCGTCACGGCCTGACTCGAGGAGCGCCGTGTCCGACATCCTCCTGCCCGCGCCGGTCCAGACGATGATCGACGCGATCAATGCCGGAGACACCGAGGCCTTCGTCGCCGCGTTCACCGCGGACGGCTTCGTGAGCGACTGGGGCACCGTGAAAGCCGGTGCCGACGGCGTGCGCGGCTGGGCGGACAGCGACGCGATCGGCGCCGGGGCACGGATGACCGTGCTCTCCGCCACCACGGACGGCGACATGACGCGCATCCGCTTCGGGTGGAGCAGTCGCGTCTTCAACGGCGAGTCCGATGGGATCTTCGTCGTCGACGACGACCGGCTCGCCAGCTTCACGATCCCACCGTCCCACTGACACCCCGTGCCTGATCGGCACCATCGTTCCGTCGTCTCTCCGAGGAGCCCCATGACCACGCCCACGATCGTCACCTTCCCGGACGGCAGCCTCCGCGGAGACGCCGTCGTGACCCGCGTGGCGGACGATGCCGACGGAGCCGTGGTCGTCGTCGACGCCACGCCGTTCCACCCCGTCGATCACACCTGGCCCGATCAGCCCGGCGATACCGGCGAGATCTCCGGCGAGGACGGAGCCGTCCACGTGACCGAGGCGCTCATGGCGGCGGTCTCGGATGACGGCGCGTTCGCGGTGGGCAGCGCGATCCCCGTCAAGCGCGGGACCGAGGGGTGGACCTGGCTGGTGGGCCACCGGCTCGATGGTGCCGCGCCCGCTTGGCTCACGGAGGGGACGCGCGTGGCGCTCTCGGTCGACGAGGCGCACCGTGCCGGCCTCAGCCGCGGTCACACCGCGTGCCACCTCGCCTCCCTCGCCCTGGATCTCGCGGTCGCGGACCTCTGGCGCAAGGACCCGGGGGAGGATGCGCTGGGAAACCCGGACTTCGAGGGACGGGCGAACCAGTCCAGCCGCATCCACGAGGACGGCGCCGTCGACGAGTACCGCCTGGGCAAGAGCCTGCGCCGCGCGGGATTCGACACCGAGACGTTCGCGGCGACGCTGTCCGACCGCGAGCACCGCATCAACGCGCAGCTCGCCGCGTGGGTCGCCTCGGCTGCCGCGAGCCGCATCGAGGTGGACGGACCGACGATCGTGGACCGGCGGCGCTGGCACTGCGAGCTCCCGGAGGGCGAGGCCGTCATCCTCTGTGGCGGCACCCACGTCCGTTCCCTCGCGGAATTCGCCGCCATCACGGTGGCCCTGGACCTGTCCGACCCTCAGCTGCTCGTGATGACGACGACTGCGACCCCCGCCTCCTGAGCCCTCGCGTCAGGCGATCACGCGAGGACAGGCGCCAGCCGCCGGTGTCGCCTGCTGTCGCGTGACTGCCTGTGAACGAGTGAGGTCAGCGCACGAACCCCGCCTGCACTCGACCACCCGCCATCGTCAGCTCCTCATCGACCCGCGCCGCGAAGCCGGGGAAGTCTCCAGCGAGCAGCGGAGTGCTGAGCTGGTCCGCGCGCTCGGGGCTCCACGCGCGCAGACGTCGGGGGAGCCACTTCCCGGATCCGATCCACTGCCCGCCGGCCAGCAGCATCAGCTCGGCCATGCGCTCGAACAGCAGGCCGGCGACGACGCGCTGCTCGAGAGGGTCCGTCGCGTCCTGGAGGTCGTCGAGGAGATCGGTGATCACGTACCGCCGGATCCGCGACTCCGTCTCACTCAGCACAGAGCCGAGAGCGAGCACAGCGGACCACCGCGTCCGCAGTTCCGCGAGCGCGGGCGTCGACCGGATCGCGGCTCCTTCCACGAGCATGTGCGCGATGACGGGGCGGTGCTGGGCCACGCCGCGGTCCGCCCACTCCCGGAACCCTTCCACCGTGTACGCGAACACCTCGAAGATCTCGTCCTCGAACGCGTGGGTGGCGGCCTCGCTCACCTGTGACACGTCGGCGAAGAGGTCGTCGTCGATGAGGAGGAGGTCGATGTCACTGGTGGGCGTGCGCTCCCCACGGGCCGTGCTCCCGGCGACGATCGCGATCCCTGCACGCGGATACCGCGCCGCGAGGAAGCGCTCGATGCGCTCTGCCTGATCCATCTCGACAGGGTATCCGGCGCGGACGCAGGCGGCCGCTGCGGTACAGGCAGTCCTGCCCGTGAGCGCCTGATTCGACGTCTTCGCCTGATCCCCGGCGGCGGGCTCAGAGGGCGAGCTCGATCTCACCCGTCCCGATGTCCACGCGCACGACGCGCACCTGCACCACATCGCCGGGCTTGGTGTCGGGGGCCACCGGCGCGGTCGTGGTCACTGCAGGGTTCGCGATCTGGACGGCGGCCCGCTCGCCCCGGAGCTCGATCACCGTGGCCTCGATGGTCTGTCCGACAAGCGGAGTGAGCAGCGCGGCCTCGACGCGGTTCACGGTGTCCGCGTCCAACTGCGACGCCCGCCGACCCGATTCCTGCATGAGCGCGGGGAGCTCTCCGAGGGAGGAGCGGACCCATCCCGGCACCGGCAGCCCGGTCGACACGGCGAGGCAGATGGCGAGCACCCAGCGGTCGACCAGTCGGCGCAGGGGTGCGGTCGCGTGCGCGTACGGTGCTCCGATCGCGGCCTGCACGGCGTCGGCGGGTGGTTCGCCGTCGAACACCAGGTACCCCGCGCCGCGGAACAGCGAGGCGGCGGCCTCCAGCACCGGGAGCGTCATCGGGTCGGAGCGGTCGAGGCCCCGGAGGTACTCGCCGTAGGTGCCGTCGGTCCACGGGCGCCCGAGTGCCTCCGTCTGGTGCCGGAAGGCAGTGAAGGCCGCCTCGTCGGGTTCCGGCATCGTGCGGAGGATGCCGACGCCCGCGTCGATCATGAGCGCGGCGGCCGCCATCCCCGTCATGAGCGACAGCTGCGCGTTCCACTCCTCGACGGGCAGCGGGCTGCGGCGCTCGATCGCATAGGAGCCGTCGTCGGTGCGCACGACCTCCTCGTCCGGCATGTTCAGGCTGGCGCCACCGCGGCGGCGCTCCTGCTCCAGACGGAGGGAGCCGATCTCCGGCAGCAGGGCCGCGTGACCGCCGTCGCCCCGGTCGAGCGCCTCCTGGGTGGAGGCGTAGTCGAGCTGGGCCCGGGAACGGATGAGGGCGCGCTCCAACCGGAAGTCGATCACGGATCCGGCCGCATCCAGGTGGAACGTCCACACCAGGGCGGAGCGGTCGACGTCGGGGAGCAGGGAGGCACGGTCCTCGCTCAGCACGGGTGGGTGCAGCGGGATCGAGCCGTCCGCGGCGTACAGGGTCTGTCCGCGCCGGCGGGCCTCCGCGTCCACGGCACCACCGGGGGTGACGAAACCCGGCACGTCCGCGATCGCGTAACGCACCCGATAGCCGTCGCCGTCCCGTTCCAGGTGGAACGCCTGGTCGAGGTCGCGGGCACCGGCCGGATCGAGGGTCGCGAACGGCACATCCGTGAGGTCGAGGTCGGGGAGAGTCGCCGTGGCGGCTTCCGCCTCCGCGAGTACGTCGGCGGGGAACTCCGTCGACGCGTCCAGATCCTCCCGAAGGGCCGAGAGCGCCGCGGCGAGCTCGGTCTGGGCGGCGGAGGGGGCGACATGCGAGCGGCGCTGGGGCATGCTGCCAGCCTAGGTCGACCGCCGCAGGGAACCCGGGCATCCGGCCCGCGTGCCCGCACCGGCCGCTAGCGTGGGGACATGACCACTGCTGCCAAGGCCCAGACCCTCGTCGGACTCTATGACGCCCCGGAGATCCTCCGCGTGGTGAACGTGTGGGACGTCGTCTCCGCGCGTGCCGTCGCCGCACTGCCGGAGACCACGGCGATCGCGACCGCCGGTCACGGCATCGCGGCGTCGTTCGGCTACGACGACGGGGGCACCCCGCGCGACGTCATGATCGACATGGTCGGACGGATCGCCGCGGCCGTGTCCGTTCCCGTCACCGCCGACCTGGACGACGGATACGGGGACGCCGGGGAGACCACCCGCCTCGCGATCGCGGCCGGCGTCGTCGGCGCGAACGTCGAGGACCGCCTCAAGCCGCTCGACGAATCGGTCGCCGTCGTCGAGTCCATCGTGAAGGCTGCGGAGGCCGAGGGCGTGCCCTTCGCCCTGAACGCCCGCACCGATGCGTTCGTGCGTGCCGGGTCGCGGCCCGTGGAGCAGAGCATCGCGGATGCCATCCAGCGCGGCCGCGCCTTCCTCGACGCCGGTGCCACCGCGGTGTTCGTCCCCGGCATCCTCGATGCGAACGTCACGCGACAGCTGGTCGAGGGCATCGGGGAGCGCAAGGTCAGCGTGATCGGAATCCCCGGGGCGCTCGCCGCATCCGAGTACGAGAAGCTCGGCGTGGCCCGCATCTCCTACGGTCCGCTGCCGCAGCGGGTGGCGCTGACCGCGCTGCAGGAGCTCGCCGAGAGCCTCTACCGCGGCGGCGTCGTGCCGCAGGGACTGCCGGCCCTCAACTGAGCGACGAGGCGGGTGACCGCGGCTCACTACACTTGAGCCGTGGTCACTCGTCTTTCGAACTTCTTCCTCCGTACGCTCCGCGAAGATCCTGCCGGTGCCGAGGTCGCCAGTCACAAGCTGCTGATCCGCGCCGGGTACATCCGACCGCAGGCAGCAGGCATCTTCGCGTGGCTGCCGCTCGGGCTGCGCGTCAAGGCGAAGATCGAGACCGTCATCCGCGAGGAGATGGCCGCCGCCGGTGCCCAGGAGGTGCACTTCCCCGCACTGATGCCGCGCGAGGCGTACGAGGCGACCGGGCGCTGGGACGAGTACGGCGACCTGCTGTTCCGCCTCCAGGACCGCAAGGGCGGCGATTACCTCCTGGCGCCGACGCACGAGGAGGCCTTCACGCTGCTGGTGAAGGACCTGTACTCGTCGTACAAGGATCTGCCGCTGACGATCTTCCAGATCCAGGACAAGTACCGCGACGAGGCCCGGCCGCGCGCCGGTCTCCTCCGCGGGCGCGAGTTCACGATGAAGGACGCCTACTCCTTCGACGCCTCGGACGAGGGGCTGGACGTGAGCTACCAGGCGCAGCGGGACGCCTACGAGCGCATCTTCCAGCGGCTGGGCCTCGAGTACGCGATCGTGCAGGCCGACGCCGGCGCGATGGGCGGTTCGCGGAGCGAGGAGTTCCTGCACCCGACGCCCGTCGGGGAGGACACCTTCGTCCGCAGCGCCGGGGGGTACGCGGCCAACGTCGAGGCCTTCAGCACGCCCGTGCCCGCTCCGGTCCCGTTCGACGCCGATGGCGCTCCGGTGATCTTCGATTCGCCCGACACGCCCACCATCGAGACTCTCGTCGCGCACTGCAACCGAGAGCTCGACGGCGAGTACACCGCCGCCGACACGCTCAAGAACGTCGTGCTCGCCCTGAAGCACCTCGACGGCACCCGTGAGCTCGTGATCGTCGGCATCCCCGGCGACCGCGAGGTGGACGAGAAGCGTGCCGAGGTGGCCTTCGCCCCTGCCGAGGTGGAGACCGCGACCGCGGACGACTTCGAGAACAACCCGCTCCTAGTGAAGGGGTACATCGGTCCCTGGTCGCCTACGGGTGCGGTGCTCGGCGAGGAGTCCGCCACGGGCATCCGCTACCTCGTCGACCCCCGCGTGAGCGAGGGCACGAGCTGGGTCACCGGCGCGAACATCGACCAGAAGCACGCGCACTCGGTCGTCGCCGGGCGCGACTTCGAGGCGGACGGCATCGTGGAGATCGCGAACGTGCGCGCCGGCGACCCGGCGCCCGACGGCTCCGGTCCGGTCGAGCTCGCCCGCGGCATGGAGATCGGTCACGTCTTCCAGCTCGGGCGGAAGTACGCGGAGGCGCTCGGCCTGAAGGTCCTCAACGAGAACGGCAAGCTCGTCACGGTCACCATGGGGTCGTATGGCATCGGCGTGACGCGGATCCTGGCGATCATCGCCGAGCTCAACAACGACGACAAGGGCCTCATCTGGCCGGCCTCGGTCGCGCCGTTCGACGTGCAGGTCGTCGCCGCCGGCCGTGACCAGGTCGCCTTCGACGTCGCGGAGGGCCTGTCCGCGCAGCTGGAGGCGGCCGGCCTCGACGTGCTCTACGACGACCGCCCGAAGGTGTCGCCCGGGGTCAAGTTCGGCGATGCCGAGCTCGTCGGCGTCCCGAAGATCGTCATCGTCGGCCGCGGAGCCGCCGACGGGCAGGTGGAGTTCTGGGACCGTCGGACGGGCGAGCGTGAGGCCGTCTCGGTCGCCGAAGCGGTGGAGCGGGTCTCCGCCGCGCGCTGAGCCGGCGCTCGGAGCGGGCCGCTCAGCAGGTGATGCGGCCGTGGTTCATGATGTCGTCGTCCGGGGTGTCTCGGGTCACCAGCGCCTTGAGCGCCCCGGCGGCCATCGCGACCTTGCCCTTCGCGGGCTCCCAGAACTCGGCGACGACCGGAGTGACCTTGAGCAGCGCGATGCCCGGGGTCCCCAGGCCGTCCTCGAACCAGATGTCGAGGGAGGGGGAGTAGAGCTCCTCCATCTTCGCGCGGTCGTGGACGATCTCCGCGGTGCCGGCGACCGACACGTAGCGCATCCCCTTGGCGTCGCAGTAGGCCAGCCCCACGTCGTGATGACGACGGGCCTCCTCGACCTTCTCGGTGTCCTCCGCCGTGAAGAACCAGATGGCGCCGGCATCGTCCATCTGCCTGGTCGACATGGGGCGGCTGACGAGGTTCCCGTCCGGATCGGTGGTCGTGAGCATGGTGAAGTCGATGTCCTCCACGAGTTCGGCGACGCGGGCGAGGGCTTCGGGACCGGTGATCTCTGTCATGTCGCCATGGTGACGCCTTCCCCGGCGGCGGGCACGGGTGTTGACACCGCTCCTTCTCCGTGCTCCGGAGCCCCGGGGTACGGTCCCTCGGCGTTGCGTCCCGCCGACCGGATGCCGCGTGGGACGCTGGGGGCATGACCGAGGAACCGCTGCCGGCAGCCCTGAGCGACGAGATCAACCGTGTGCTGGACGAGGCGGGTGTGGCCACGGACCGTCGCCTCGTGATGCGGATGCTCCGCACCGCGCTGCTGCTGGGGGAGGACGGCACCGACCGCCTCGACCTCAAGATCGCCTCCGCCGCCCTGGCCGAGATGCGGGACGCGTTCCGCCTGTTCGCGCCCTTCCGCGGGGTGCCGAAGGTGACGGTGTTCGGGTCCGCCCGCACCCTCCACGACGACCCGCTGTACCTGCAGGCGCGTGATGTCGCCGCGGCCCTCGCGAGCGACGGCTGGATGGTGGTCACGGGCGCCGGGCCGGGGATCATGCAGGCCGCGGCCGAAGGAGCCGGGCCCGCGCTGTCGCTCGGTGTCTCCATCCGTCTCCCCTTCGAGGAGAAGGCGAACAGCCTGGTCGCGGGAAGCGATCAGGTCGTCGCGATGAAGTACTTCTTCACCCGCAAGCTCATGCTCATCAAGGAGTCGAGCGGCTTCATCTGCCTCCCCGGCGGATTCGGCACGCTGGATGAGATGTTCGAGCTGCTCACCCTCCAGCAGACGGGCAAGGCCGAGCCCACGCCGATCGTGCTGCTCGACGAGAAGGGCGCATCGTTCTGGCAGGGCATGCGGCGCTTCGTCGACGAGCACCTCGCGCCGATGGGGGTGATCTCCCCCGGTGACTTCGATCGGGTCGTCGTCACCGATTCCGTGGAGGAGGCTCGCGCCGAGATCACGGGGTTCTGGCGCAACTACGATTCGCTGCGGTGGGTCGGCGACACCCTGGTGCTGCGCCTCAAGGCCGAGCCGACAGACGCCGAGATCGAGGAGCTCAACGCCGGCTTCGCAGGGCTGCTGTCCACCGGGCGCATCGAGCGCACGGCTCCGCGGTCCCCGGAGGTCGCCGACGACGACCGGCTCGACCTCCCGCGCCTCGCCCTGCACCTGAATCAGCGTCAGGTGGGCAATCTCTTCCGTCTGATCGGGGCCCTCAACGCGCTCCCGTCCGCGCCGAGGGTCTGACCCCGCGACGCATCCCACGACGCAACAGGCTCCCACGCGGAATCAGGCTGTTCCCGCGGTGGGCGCCTGCTGCCGCGCGAATGCCTGTGCCCGGGCCCGGATGGCCCGGGGGCGCGGCACACGGTATCGTGGTACGGATGTCGCGCGTGCATTCGGGCGCGACGAGAGCTGAATAGGGAGGCCGTCATGGACATCGAACTGAGTCTGCTGCGAGGGATCGAGAAGGAGAAGGCGATCCCGTTCGACGAGCTCGTCGCGATCATCGAGCAGGCGATCCTGACCGCGTACTCCAAGCACGTCTCGCCCGAGGGCGCCGCGCCGGAGGGCGTCCGCGTGCACCTCGACCGCAAGACCGGCCACGTCGCCGTCCTCCAGGTCGTCCGCGACGACGAGGGTGCGATCATCGGCGAAGAGGAGGCGACGCCCGACGACTTCGGGCGCATCGCCGCGTTCGCCGCCAAGCAGGTCATCAGCCAGCGCCTCCGGGACATCGCCGACGACGCCGTCCTCGGCGAGTTCAAGGGCAAGGAGGGCGACATCGTCGCCGGCGTGATCCAGCAGGGGCCCAACCCGCGCATGATCCACGTCGACCTCGGCTCCGTCGAGGCGATCCTCCCGCCCGAGGAGCAGGTGCCCGGCGAGGAGTACACGCACGGGTCCCGTCTGCGCGTCTACGTCACCAGCGTCGCCAAGGGGCTCAAGGGTCCGCAGATCACCGTGTCGCGCACGCACCCCGGCCTCGTCCGCAAGCTCTTCGCCCTCGAGGTGCCGGAGATCGCCGCCGGACTCGTCGAGATCGTCGCGCTCGCGCGTGAGGCGGGCCACCGCACCAAGATCGCGGTGAAGGCCAACGACCCGGCGATCAACGCCAAGGGGGCGTGCATCGGTGAGATGGGGCGCCGTGTGCGAGCCGTCACGGAGGAGCTGGCGGGGGAGAAGATCGACATCGTCGACTACGACGCCGACCTGCCGACGTTCGTGGCGCACGCGCTGTCGCCCGCCAAGGTCACGAGCTCGTTCGTCCTCGACGCGAGCACCAAGGCCGTCCGCGCCCTCGTGCCCGACTACCAGCTGTCGCTCGCGATCGGCAAGGAGGGTCAGAACGCGCGTCTGGCCGCCAAGCTCACGGGTGCGAAGATCGACATCCAGCCGGACAGCGTCCTCGACTGATCCCGGTCCGTCCTCGACGCCACGCCCGGTGGCGGCGAGGACGGACGGAACGCAGGTGTAAGATGGAACCCGTACGAACGTGCGTCGGTTGCCGCACGCGTGCTCCCCGCTCCACTCTGCTCAGGGTGGTTGCCCAGAACGACACCCTCATCCCCGATGAGCGTGCTGTCCTGCCGGGGCGCGGCGCGTGGGTGCATCCGACACCCGAGTGCATGGAAGCCGCTCTGCGGCGTCGAGCTTTCGGAAGAGCACTGCGTGTGACCACTCAGCTGGACACACGGACCTTCGAACAGCACCCACCAAGAAACAAAGGCTGAACAGCTATGGAAACAAAGTGAACGGCTCGAAATGAGACCCGTCCGCGACTAGTGGTCTGCCCTGTCTGGGCAGACCGACCCAGACAGGAGAATTGTGGCTGGTAAACCACGCGTACATGAGATCGCCGCCGAACTCGGCGTCGACAGCAAGGTCGCACTTGCGAAGCTCAAGGAACTCGGCGAGTTCGTGAAGAGCCCGTCTTCGACGGTCGAGCCCCCGGTGGCGCGCAAGCTGCGCGCCGCGATCGAGGCCGACCCGTCCCTCAAGGCCGGGTCCGAGCCCGCTGCGGCGAAGCCCGCCGCGAAGCCGGCACCGAAGTCCTCGGCGCCCACCCCTGGCCCGAAGCCCGGACCCAAGCCGGGTCCTGCGGCTCCGGCCGCCCCGGCACCGGCGCCCGCCCCCGAGGCGGAGAAGGCTCCGGCACCGTCGGCGCCCGCGAAGCCCGCGGCTCCGGCCCCGGCCGCGCCGTCCTCCGGTGACGGCAACGCGCCGAAGCCCGGCGCGCCCCGTCCCGGCAACAACCCGTTCTCGTCCGCTCAGGGCATGGGCCAGCGTCCCGCCGGCCCTCGTCCCGGCAACAACCCCTTCGCCTCGGCGCAGGGGATGGGCCAGCGGCCGACCCCCGGCAACATCCCGCGTCCGCAGGCGCCGCGCCCCGGTGCTCCGCGCCCGGGTGCCCCGCGTCCCGGCTCGCCGCGTCCCGGTGCTCCCCGCGGCGGCCAGGGTGGTCGTCCCGGTGCTCCGTTCCAGCAGCGTACGGGCGGTCCCGGTCGCCCCGGCGGCGGTGGCGGTCCCGGTGCGGGTCCCCGTCCCGGTGGCGGTTTCGCCGGTCGTCCGGGTGGCGGCGGTGGCCGTGGCCGTGGTCCCGGTGGTGGTACCGCCGGTGCCTTCGGTAAGGGCGGCGGCAAGAGCAAGCAGCGCAAGTCGCGGCGGGCGAAGCGGCAAGAGTTCGAGATGCGGAGCGCCCCGGTCGTCGGTGGCGTCAACGTCACCCGCGGCAACGGGGAGATCATCCGCATGCGTCGCGGTGCGTCCATCGCGGACTTCGCCGACAAGATCGAGGCCCTGACCGGCTACACGGTGCAGCCGGGCACCCTCGTCACGATCCTCTTCAACCTCGGCGAGATGGCCACGGCCACCGAGTCGCTGGATGAGGCCACGTTCGAGGTCCTCGGTGAGGAGCTGGGCTACAAGGTCCAGATGGTCTCGCCCGAGGACGAGGACAAGGAGCTCCTCGAGGGCTTCGGTCTCGACCTCGAGAAGGAGCTGGAGGAGGAGAGCGAGGACGACCTAGAGATCCGTCCCCCGGTCGTCACCGTCATGGGTCACGTCGACCACGGTAAGACGCGCCTCCTCGACGCGATCCGTCAGACCAACGTCATCGAGGGTGAGGCCGGCGGCATCACCCAGCACATCGGTGCTTACCAGGTCTGGACCGAGCACGACGGCATCGAGCGGGCGATCACGTTCATCGACACCCCGGGTCACGAGGCGTTCACCGCCATGCGTGCCCGTGGTGCGCAGGTCACCGACCTCGCGATCCTCGTGGTCGCGGCCGACGACGGCATCATGCCGCAGACGGTCGAGGCGCTGAACCACGCCCAGGCGGCGAACGTGCCGATCGTGGTCGCGGTGAACAAGGTCGACAAGCCGGAGGCCAACCCGGCCAAGGTGCGTCAGCAGCTCACCGAATACGGTCTGGTGGCCGAGGAGTACGGCGGCGACGTCATGTTCGTCGACGTGTCGGCCCGTGCCAACACCGGCATCCAGGAGCTCCTGGACGCGGTGCTGCTCACCGCCGACGCGGGACTCGACCTCACTGCCAACCCGAACAAGGCCGCTCGCGGTGTCGCCATCGAGGCGAAGCTCGACAAGGGCCGCGGTTCGGTCGCGACGGTGCTGATCCAGTCCGGAACCCTCCGGGTCGGCGATGCGATCGTGGCGGGCACCGCCTACGGCCGTGTCCGCGCGATGATCGACGAGAACGGCGAGGTCGTCGAGGCGGCTGCGCCGTCCCGACCGGTCCAGGTGCAGGGTCTGAACTCCGTGCCGCGCGCCGGCGACGTCTTCATCGTCACCGAGGAAGACCGCATGGCGCGTCAGATCGCGGAGAAGCGCGAAGCCGTCGAGCGCAACGCCCAGCTGGCCAAGGCCCGCAAGCGCATCTCGCTCGAGGACTTCACCCGTGCTCTCGAAGAGGGCAAGGTCGAGTCGCTCAACCTCATCATCAAGGGTGACGTCTCCGGTGCCGTCGAGGCGCTGGAGGAGTCCCTCCTCAAGATCGAGGTCGACGATTCGGTGCAGCTGCGCATCATCCACCGCGGTGTCGGTGCGATCACCGAGTCCGACGTGAACCTGGCGACGATCGACAACGCGATCATCGTGGGCTTCAACGTCCGCCCCGACACGAAGGCGCGCGAGCGTGCTCAGCGTGAGGGCGTGGACATCCGCTTCTACTCCGTCATCTACAACGCGATCGACGAGATCGAGAGCTCGCTCAAGGGCATGCTCAAGCCGGAGTACGAAGAGGTCCAGTCGGGTGTCGCCGAGATCCGCGAGGTGTTCCGCTCCTCGAAGTTCGGCAACATCGCCGGTGTCATCGTGCGGTCCGGGACGATCACGCGCAACGCGAAGGCCCGTGTCATCCGAGACGGCGTCGTCATCGCCGATGGCCTCGCCATCGAGTCGCTGCGCCGGTTCAAGGACGACGTCACCGAGGTGCGGACGGACTACGAGGCCGGTATCGGCCTCGGCAAGTACAACGACATCCAGATCGGCGACGAGATCGAGACGACCGAGATGGTGGAGAAGCCGCGCGGCTGATCCGCACGGCTCCGGCGGCTGCCTCCTCCTCCCATGACGGGGGAGGGGGCAGCCGCCTCCGCGGTTCGCTGGGAACCGCGATGCACAGAGGTGGGAGAAGGAACAATGGCTGGTGAACGACAGGCCCGACTCGCGGATCGCATCCGCGTGATCCTCGCCGAGCGCTTGGAGAAGGGGCTGCGCGACCCGCGTCTCGGCTTCGTGACCATCACCGACGTCCGCGTGAGCGGCGACCTGCAGCACGCTTCCGTGTTCTACACGGTGCTCGGTACGGAAGAGGAGCGCCTCGCCAGCGGTGCCGCGCTCACGTCCGCGACCGGAATGCTGCGCAGCGAGGTCGGTCGACAGCTCAGCACGCGACTCGTCCCCACGCTCGAGTTCATCCCGGACGCCCTCCCGGAGAACGCGGATCACATCACCGCCCTGCTCCGTGAGGCGCAGGAGCGGGACGCGGAGGTCGCCAAGCTGGCCTCTTCCGCGACCCACGCCGGTGAGGCCGACCCCTACCGTGCGGACGACGACGAGGACTGATCCCGTCTGATACCCTCAGGTCCGCGGCGGGACAACCGGTGGATCTGGGGGGATCGACATCGAGTCTCGGAACGCGCCTGCGGGGTCGTCCGTCGCGCCCGGCGACGTCGAGGCGCTGCTGGACGAGCTTCGGGCTCGAGAGCTCGCGTGTGCCCCGCACGTAGCCGCGCGGCTCGTCGCCGCGCTTCCGGAGGATCAGGCTGCCGTCATGGCGGTGGCGGCCCGCCTCACACCGGAGCAGCGGCGAGGTCTCGGCCGGCTGCCGTGGCCGCTGCCGTCCGCCGCCGATGCCGTCCCTCTCGGCATGCTGTCGACCCCGGACCGGCTGCTGCTGCTCACCGTGGCGTTGGCGTTCGAGGATGACCTCTATCCGGTTCTCGCGGTGGACGGGCGCGGCGTGGAGGAGGTGCGGGCGAGCGGCGCCTCGCCTTACCTGGTGATCCACGCGGGACGCGTCCGGTTCGCCGATCCCCGGATGGAGACGCGAGTGCACGCGACCGCGTCGGCGGCTGAGGTCGCGTATACTCACGCGCGCCTCGCCGCGGTCGCCGTCCGGCGGCGAGATCGGGTGGCTGCGGCCTGGCATCGCGCCCGTGGAGGCGCCGCCCGCGATCGTCTGTCCGCGGCGGCGTTGACGGCGGGTGCCCGCGCCGCGGCCGCAGAGGGACGCACGGAACGCGTGCTGCTGCTCGCCGCCGAGGCCGCGAAGCACGCGGCCGGCGACATCGGCGAGGAAGCGCGAGTGCTCGCCGGGTGCGCGGCGCTCGCATGCGGTCATGCGGCGGATGCCGAAGAATGGTTGGGAAGCCTCGTCTGCGGTGCCGCCGAGCACCGTCGGGGGCGAGCGCTCGGACCGTTCCTCGTCGCCCGCACGTTCCGGTACGGAGCGGTGCCGGCCGTCGATCCGCAGCGGCTCGCTCCGCTGCGTACGGCGGACGGCGACTCCTGGGCGCGGTCCGCGGCGCTCCTGGCGATCCTGTGCGCGGAGCGCGGTGACCGCAGGGCGGGGCGCCGCTGGCTCGCCGATGTCCGTGACGGTGCCTCGCGCGTCGGCGGGGACGGCGTCCTGCGGGACGCGGTCGAGTCGCTGTGCGGCCTCCTCGCCGGGGAGGTCGTCACGGGTGACGTGCCAGGAGCCGGCGGGCTGCTGGGCGCCGTGTCGGGGGCGCTGTTCGCCGCGTGCGGCGGCGACATCGACGAGGGCCTGCGGCTGCTGCAGACCGCGGATCTCCCCGGGGTGGGGGAGCGCGATCCGATGAACCCCGGTTTCGAGCACAGCCCACTGGGCCGGGCCTACCGGATCGTCACCGAGGTGCTGCTTCTGGTCTGGCGGGGAGACATCGGTCGCGCCAGGCTGCTGCTGCGGCGGGCAGCGGTCGAGCTCCCCGTTGCGATCCCGTTCGCGGGACTCGGCGTGGTGCTGGCGCGGCGGCTCGATCTCGCGGTCCTCGGCGCTTTCAGCCCGATCGCCAGGGCTCTCACCGCCGTGCTCCCTCCGGCCGCAGACATGGACGTACTGGTGGACCGCGCTGTCGAGGCGTTCCTGAACGGCTCCTTCGAGGCGGCCGCCGGTGCGATCGGGCTGTGGCGGGATCGCGGGGAGCCGCAGGCGCGCTTCGCGGTGCCGGGGGTGGAGGAGGTCGTGCTCGTCCCCGAGGCCGGACGGGCGTCACCGGCGGTGCGCCCACCGGAGACGGAGTTCGCCGACGCCCTGCGTCACGCCGTCGCGGCGTCCGGCGACGGTGCCTGGCGCACGGAGCAGGAGACCCTGCGAGAGGCGGCACGACGGCTTCGGTCGCCCTTCGCCCGCGGCCGTGTCGAGACGCTGTTGGGGGTCAGGTCCGGGCTGCACGGGGATCCGATCGAGGCCCGCAGTCACCTCGCGCAGGCCGAGATACTGTTCGAGGCCGCCGGGGCGAGCGCGTGGGGGCGTGCCGTCCGCCGGCGTCTGCAGCGGCTGGAGACCGACCCGCATGTCACGGGCGGCGCGCATCTCCCCGTGTGCCGGAGCGCCTGGGCGCAGCGGCTGACGTCGCGGGAGCTGGAGGTCGCGATGCTCGCCGTCGAAGGGACGGGGAACCGCGCGATCGCGGAGCGCCTGTCGGTGTCGATCCGGACGGTCGAGGTGCATCTCGGACGCGTGTTCGCGAAGCTGCACGTGCGCAATCGTGTCGAGCTGACCGTGTTGGCGCACCGGACCGAGCAGTACCTCTGAGCAGCGCTCACCGCGGCAGCGAGAGTCCCTTCCCGTCCGCTTCCGCGAGTCCGTCTGCGATCAGGGAATCGATCGCCCGATCCCGCTGATGCAGGTCGGGCCATGCCGGGAGGACCGCCGTGAGCGGAACCGGCTCGGGGGCCGCATCGCGCAGGAGCCGGAGCACGGCGCCGCGGGCCTGGCGGTCCGACCCCTCGAACGTGGCCTGTCGCCGTCGCTCGTCTCCGGTATCGGGTCGGCCGGCTGCGAGCCACGCGCAGGTGTCAGCCAGCGGGCAGCGCTCGCACCGGGGCGCGCGCGACGTGCAGATCGTCGCGCCGAGTTCCATCGCCGCGGCGTTGAGGACGCTCGCCTCAGTCACCCCCTCGGGAAGCAGGGAGGACATGAGAGCGAGGTCGCGGCGGGATGGTGGCCCCGGCTGCGCCCGTCCATCGACGGCTCGTGCCAGGACGCGCCGTGTATTGGTGTCGACGACGGGATGTCGGTCGCCGTACGCGAAGACGGCCACGGCACGGGCGGTGTAGTCGCCGATGCCGGAGAGGGCGAGGAGGGCGTCGACGTCGCGCGGCACGACGCCTCCGTGCCGTTCGACCACCTCGATGGCGGCCCGGTGCAGCCACAGGGCCCGCCGCGGATAGCCGAGGTTCGCCCACTGGTGCACGACGTCCGCCGTGGACGCTGTCGCCATCGCGCGGGGCGTGGGCCACCGTGTCAGCCACGCGTCGAGATGCGGGATCACCCGGGTCACGGGCGTCTGCTGCAGCATGAACTCACTCACCAGGACGCCCCAGGCGCCGAACGTCGCATGGAAGTCCGGCCGGCGCCACGGGAGGTCGCGTGCCGCCTCGGCGTACCAGCCGAGCAGGGGCGTCAACGTCGCAGGGGACGGTGCGGGCGCGGCCATCCCTCCAGCCTAGGCGAGCGGTCGCCGCTCTCGGCCTCGGTAGGCTGGAGGGATGGCGACCCCCGGTATCCTCCTCGTCGACAAGCCCGGCGGGCTGACCAGTCACGACGTGGTCGCCCGCACCCGACGGGCCTTCGGGACCCGCAAGGTCGGCCACGCCGGGACTCTCGACCCGATGGCGACGGGGCTGCTCGTCATCGGCATCGAGGGTGCGACCCGCCTCCTCACGTACATCGTGGGCGCCGACAAGACCTACGAGGCGACCATCCGGCTCGGTGCCGTCACCTCCACGGATGACGCGGAGGGCGAGATCCTCCACACTGCGGACCCCGCCGCCCTCGTCGCTGTCGAAGACGCGGCGATCGATGCCGGGGTGGCCGCGCTGACGGGCGCGATCTCCCAGGTCCCGAGCGCGGTGTCGGCGATCAAGGTCGACGGTCGTCGCGCGTACGACCGGGTCCGTGCGGGGGAGGAGGTCGTCCTCGAGCCGCGGGAGGTCGTCGTCTCCCGGTTCGATGTCCTCGCCCGTCGCCGCGACGACCACGCCCTCGACCTCGATGTCGTGGTGGACTGCTCGTCCGGCACCTACATCCGCTCGCTCGCCCGCGACCTGGGCGCTGCCCTCGGCGTCGGCGGTCACCTGACGGCGCTCCGCCGCACCCGCGTCGGCCCGTTCGACGTGCGCGACGCGGTGTCGATCGACGCGCTCGACACCGCTCCCGTGCTCACCCCCGGCGAGGCCGCCGCTCGCGTGCTCCCCGTACTCCCCGTCACGGCGGACGAGGCCCGCGATCTGCGCCACGGCAAGCGTCTGGCGGGGCAGGCGGTGCGCCTGGACGGTCCGCTCGCCGCGGCCATCGAGGACGACGGCGCGCTGGTGGGGATCGTCGAGAAGCGCGGCGCCGATGTGAAGAGTGCCATGAACATGCCGGAGGTCTCCCGATGATCCTGTGGTTCACGATCGTGGAGATCGTCGTCGCCGTCGCCGCCGGGCTCTTCTGCCTCGGTGCCGGGTTCGCCGGTCGGCGCCCCAGCGACTTCTCGGTGGGCGCACTCGCGCTCGTCGAGCTGCTGCTGCTCGTGCAGGTCGTGGTCGCCATCGTCGCGCCCCTCGCGGGGAATCCGCCGACCGGGGACCTGCTGGAGTTCTGGGTGTATCTCGTCTCGGCGGCTCTGCTCCCGATCGGTGCGGTGCTCTGGGCCCTCATGGAGCGCAGCCGGTGGAGCACTGTCGTTCTCGGCGTGGCCGCCCTCGCTATCGCGATCATGCTGTGGCGCATGCAGGTCATCTGGACGATCCAGGTCGCCTGAGCGCGGGCCGGGAGCGGACGCCGGGCGGCTCACCCGGCTCTAGGATGGAATGCGCTATGAGCTCCACCGCCCCCTCCACCCGGATGACCGGTATCGGTCGTGTCCTGGTGATCGTCTACGCCGTGATGGCGCTGGCGGCCACCGGGCGCAGCTTCGTGCAGATCGTCCGTCGATTCGACGAGGCCCCGCTGGCCTACACGCTGTCTGCGCTCGCCGCGGTCGTGTACGTCCTGGCGACGCTCGCACTCGTCTTCGCGCGGCGTCGGGGCTGGTACACCGTCGCGTGGGTCGCGATCGTGTTCGAGCTCACCGGCGTCCTGGTCGTCGGCGTCCTCAGCCTCGTCCTCCCCGAGCTCTTCCAGCACGAGACCGTGTGGTCGCTGTTCGGGCGCGGTTACCTCTTCATCCCTCTCGTCCTCCCGGTCTTCGGGATCTGGTGGCTCCGCACGCACCGGCCCGTCGAGGCCGCGCGTCCGGTCGAGGTCGCCGCGTGATCGTGTTCCGGAATCCGGACGAGGTCCCGGACGGCTACGGCCCCAGCGCCGTCGCCATCGGGAAGTTCGACGGCGTGCACGAGGGGCACCGGGCGGTCATCCGCCGTCTGGAGGAGGCCGCCGCGGCCTCGGGGAGCCGTGCCGTCGCGGTGACGTTCGACCGCAACCCGCTCGCCGTGATCCGTCCGGACCGGTGCCCCGAGAACGTCGTGACCGTCGACCGCAAGCTGGAACTCCTCAGCGAGCTCGGACTCGACGCGACGCTCGTGCTCACGTTCGACGAGACGCTCGCCGCCCGCAGCGCCGAGGACTTCGTCGTCGACATCCTCGTCGGCGCGCTGCACGTGTCCACCGTGCTCGTCGGTGCCGACTTCCGCTTCGGGCACCGGGGTGCAGGAACGCCCGAGCTGCTGCGCGCACTCGGCCCCCGCTACGGCTTCTCGGTCGAGGTCGTGGACGACGTCTACCTTCCGGGTTCCAGCAGACGGGTCTCGTCGAGCTGGATCCGCGAGCTGTTGATGGCGGGGGATGTCGCCGAGGCCACTCGCGCGCTCGGACGGTATCCCGACGTGCGCGGCGTCGTGGTCCACGGCCTGAAGCGCGGACGCGAGCTCGGCTTCCCGACCGCGAACCTCTCCACGATCGTCGACGCGTTCGTGCCCGCCGACGGCGTCTACGCCGGATGGCTCGTCGACCACGACACGGGGATCCGGCATCCGTCGGCGATCTCGGTGGGAACGAACCCCACCTTCGACGACGTGCTCGTGCGTCAGGTCGAGGCCCATGTGCTGGGGGAGACCGGTCTCGACCTCTACGGTCATGACGTGACGGTCGAGTTCGTCGAGCGGCTGCGCGGCATGGTCGCGTTCGAGGGCATCGAGAAGCTGATGACGCAGATGGCCGCCGACGTCGCGCAGGCCGCGGCCATCCTCGACGAACCCGTGTAACACGGCGGCACCCTGCTTCCGCGGCCGGGGGCCGGGATGGCATAGAATGGCATCAGGCTCCCACCGGTCCCGCACGTATCGCGTGCTCCGGCGGGAACACCGATCCACAGTCCGCACGGTCCTGGCTCACGCCACACGCGGACGACGAGAACGGCTCACGGCTCCCTGAGGGAGCCGGAGCCCTTCAGGCTCAGGAGGAGCATGCCGACCACGGCAACCGCCGCCCCGCGGCGCAAGAAGACGTCCCGTCGCGATGACGAGGCACCCCTCATCCCGATCCTCGCGCGCAAGGTGCGCGAGATCGAGGCGAAGTCCCAGCGCGGCAAGCTGGGCCCCACGAACCGCACGAAGTTCCAGGTGATCGCGTTCCTGGTGCGCGAGGAGCGCGCCAGGGTCAAGGCCGACACCGAGATCACCGATGCGGCCCGCGCCGAGCTGCTCAAGCGGCTCGACGGCGTCGCGACGATCCTCGCGAAGACGGCCGCTCGGGACACCTCGCTCATCCAGCTGCTCGAGGCCGACCAGGCCACCTCGCCGGTCGCCAAGCGGATGCGTCGCGACTGGCTGCTCGAGTCCGGTGCCGAGCTTCCCCCCGAGGAGCTCATCATCGCCGACCCCGCGCCCGTACAGGTGTCGGTGGTGCCCGCGGCCATCGCGGAGCGTCAGGTCACCCCGCCGTCGGTCGAGGCCCGCCAGCTCGCCAACCCGTTCCTGGCGCCCGACCTGACGCCGCGTCCGGCCAGCACGCCGCGCCGCCGTCTCGACGGCTGGGAGCTCATGGGGCCGCTGTACAAGGCATTCGAGACGGGTGCGGGCGGTGCCGCGGCGTCGATGGAGCTTCCCCCGGCCCCCGAGTTCGATCACCTCTCGCCCAAGGGCCGCGAGATCATGGTGCACCAGTCGCGCTTCCTCGAGGCCGTCCGTGCCGGGCACCGCAGCTTCCTGCTCGCCGACGAGCCGGGCCTCGGCAAGACGGCGCAGTCGGTGCTCGCGGCCTCCGTCGCCGGCGCCTATCCGCTGCTCGTCGTCGTGCCCAACGTCGTGAAGATGAACTGGGCGCGCGAGGTCGAGCGGTGGACGCCGCAGCGTCGTGCCACGGTCATCCAGGGCGACGGCGATGACATCGACGCCTTCGCCGACGTGTTCATCGTGAACTACGAGATCCTCGACCGTCACATGTCGTGGCTGGCGTCGATCGGTCTGCGCGGCATGGTCGTCGACGAGGCGCACTTCATCAAGAACCTCTCGTCGCAGCGCTCGCAGAACGTGCTCTCGCTCGCCGCGCAGGTGCGCGAGCGCACGCCGGGGCACGATCCGCTCATGCTCGCGCTCACCGGTACCCCGCTCATCAACGACGTCGAGGACTTCGACGCCATCTGGCGTTTCCTCGGCTGGACGAACGGCGAGAAGCCCGGACCGGAGCTCATGGAGAAGCTCGACGCGACGGGACTGACGCCTGCCGACAAGGCCTTCTACCCGGAGGCCCGCGACGCGGTGATCTCGATGGGCATCGTGCGACGGAAGAAGAAGGACGTCGCCGCCGATCTGCCCGACAAGCTGATCGCCGATCTGCCCGTGCAGCTCGACGACGAGTTCGGCCGCAGCATCCGCCAGGCCGAGCGCGAGCTGGGGGAGCGGCTGGCCGCCCGTTACCGTCGCATCATCGAGGCACGCGGCGACCGCGGCCTCGCCCCGGGCGAGATCGACGACGACATCGTCCGTCTCGTCGCGCAGAACGAGCTCGAGGAGTCGAAGGCGGCCGGCACCGGGGGAGACAACGTCTTCACCATGGTGCGCCGCATCGGTCAGGCGAAGGCGCTTCTGGCGGCGGACTACGCCGCGCAGCTGCAGCGTTCGGTCGGCAAGGTCGTGTTCTTCGCGAAGCACATCGACGTCATGGACCAGGCGGAGGCGCACTTCGCTTCGGCCGGCATCCGCGCGGTGTCCATCCGCGGTGACCAGACGAACACAGCACGGCAGCAGGCCATCGACGACTTCAACGGCGATCCCGAGGTCGGCATCGCGGTGTGCTCGCTCACGGCGGCCGGCGTCGGCCTCAACCTGCAGGCGGCGTCGAACGTCGTGCTCGCGGAGCTGTCGTGGACCGCGGCCGAGCAGACGCAGGCCATCGACCGCGTGCACCGCATCGGACAGGACGAGCCCGTCACGGCGTGGCGGATCATCGCCGCCCACACGATCGACACGAAGATCGCGGAGCTCATCGACCAGAAGCAGGGGCTCGCGGCTCGCGCGCTGGACGGCGAGGCGACAGAGGAGACCGCCAGCGAGTCGGTGCAGCTGGCCGCGCTGATGCATCTTCTGCGCGAGGCTCTCGGCGGCCGCTGAGCGAGCGTCAAGAACAAGAGTTCTTAACGCCGCTGCGGGCGGATTTTCCTGCCGCGGCGCGAAGTTCGGTGGCATCGGTCGTTGCAGTCGTCAAGATCGCCCGTTTTCGACGCGCTCGAATGGCCACGCGAGGGGGCGGCGCGCTAGTGTCGATCGCAGGCACTGTCGCCTCACCCCCATCCCTCGACCTCCGAAGGCAGCAGCATGAAAATCGGCATCCTGACGAGCGGCGGCGACTGCCCCGGACTCAACGCGGTCATCCGCGGCATCGTGCTCAAGGGCACCACGACCTACGACCTCGAGTTCGTCGGCATCCGCGACGGATGGCGCGGCGTCGTCGAGGGCGACTTCATGCCCCTGACCCGGCACGAGGTGAAGGGCCTGTCCAAGGTGGGTGGCACGATCCTCGGCACCAGCCGCACCAACCCGTACGAGGGGGAGCGCGGCGGTGCGGAGAACATCGCGAAGACGCTCTACGGCCACAAGATCGACGGCATCGTCGCGATCGGCGGCGAAGGCACCCTCGCGGCGGCGGACCGTCTCGCCAAGGACGGCATCAAGGTGCTCGGCGTTCCGAAGACGATCGACAACGACCTCCGGGCCACGGATTACTCCTTCGGCTTCGACACCGCCGTGAACATCGCCACGGACGCCATGGACCGGCTCCGCACCACGGGTGACTCCCACCAACGCTGCATGGTCGCCGAGGTCATGGGTCGTCACGTCGGCTGGATCGCGCTGCATGCCGGGATGGCCGCCGGGGCCCACGTCATCTGCATCCCCGAGGTGCCGATGTCGCTGGACGAGATCACCGCTCTCGTCACGAGCGCCCACGATCGCGGTCGCGCACCGCTCGTCGTCGTCTCCGAGGGCTTCAAGCTCGCCGGCATGGACGAGGCCTACAGCGACAAGGGCCTGGACGCGTTCAACCGACCGCGGCTCGGCGGCATCGGCGACCTGCTCGCCCCCGAGATCGAGCGGATCACGGGCATCGAGACCCGCGCCACGATCCTCGGCCACATCCAGCGCGGCGGCTCGCCGTCGGCGTTCGACCGCGTCCTCGCGACCCGCCTCGGCCTGCACGCCGCAGACGCCATCGTTGACGGCGCCTGGGGGCAGATGGTCGCGATGCAGGGCACCGACATCGTCCGCGTCCCGTTCGCCGATGCTCTCGGCGAGCTGAACACGGTGCCGCGCTACCGCTACGACGAGGCCGCCGCCCTCTTCGGCTGACCTCCGCCCGGCTTCAGGCTCTCGCGCCGCTTCAGGCGTCTTGCTGTCTTTCTTGCCTGAACTTGCGTGAGGGCCTGTGTCCGCGTGGCCGCCTGTTCTCACGACCTCACGCCGTGTCAGGCTCTCGCGTGGCTTCAGGCATCGTGCTGTCTTTCTCGCCTGAACTCCCGTGAGGGCCTGTGCTTGTGTTCGGTTAGCTACCCGCGACCCGTCGCTCGATGGTCTGCGCGATGGAGCCCCTGCGCGAGCGCGGCCAGGACGGTGTCCTCGACATGACGGTCGTCGACCATGACCTGGTGATAGTCGAAGCGGAGGACCGTGTAGCCGCGGAGTGCGAGCCTTGCGTCAGCAGCGAGGTCGCGCCGCCGGTCGCCCGCGGCGCTGTGGTGGCGGAAGCCGTCGATCTGGATGGCAAGACGCTCGCCGATGACGCCGTCGAGCGGATGGCCGTCCACCCACACCTGCTGTCGCACGTCGATGCCGACCGCGCGCATCCGTTCGACGAAGACCGTCTCGGGACGGGAGTCCGACCGGCCGCGGACGGTTCGAGCGAGGCGGTTCGCGGCATCGCACCGCCACCGGACGCGTGCGAGGGTGTCCAGTTCCACGGCCCCATGGCGGACGGCGGACTCCCAGATCGCGCGGGCCTCGATCAACGGCCGGCATCGCGCGACCTGGAACAGGACGCCTAGGACGGGATCGACCGCCGCCCGCGGATGCACCGGAACGGGCCCCTGTGCGCAGTGCACCTGGACGCCGACGCGATCGAATCGAGAGGCGGTGCGGGGGAGGGCGACGTGCACCTCCGCGGCCCCGACATCCCACCATCCGGCGAGGGCCGCCGCGCTCACGCAGGTGACCCTTCCGCCCACGGATGCTGCGGCCCTGCACCGTGGATCGACCTCAGGGACGAGCAGCCACGACCGGCGCACGCGCTCGAGCGTCCCTTCCCGCACCGCCCGACGCATCTGGTACTCGGTGAAGCCCGCCTCGCGCACGCGCGACGAATGCGCGGATCCTCCCTGCTCCCGGACCCAGCTCTCCACCCGTGTGCGTGTCACCCCTCCACCCTGCGGGCTTTCGCTGCCGCGCTTCACCACGCCACCGCGGATGGGGAGGCGCTTCCCGGAACTCTCCGCCTGTGCAGGAGCAGTGCTCGGTCGTGAGCACAGGCCTTCACGCGAGTTCAGGCCAGGACAGGCATGGGCGCCTGACGCCTCGCGCGTGCCTGACTCCGCGTCGATGCCTGTGCCGGCGTCGCTCCCCGCCAGCACAGGCGTGCGCGCGAGTTCAGGCCAGGTCAGCGCGCAGGCGCCTGATGCCGCGCGAGCGCCTGATGTCGCGGGTCAGGCGAGGTGGAGGGTGTCGAGGAGCCAGGCGATCTCGAACGCCCGCTCGCGCCAGGAGTTGTACCGTCCGCTCACGCCCCCGTGCCCCGCGACCATCTCGCACTTCAGCAGCACGTCCTTCGCGCCGGCCTCCCGCAGTCGGGCGACCCACTTCGCCGGCTCCACGTAGAGCACCCGGGTGTCGTTCAGCGAGGTCACCGCGAGGATCCGCGGATACTCCACGCCGTCGCGCACGTTCTCGTACGGCGTGTACGACTTCATGTACGCGTAGACCTCGGGGTCGTGCAGCGGGTCGCCCCATTCGTCCCACTCGATCACGGTGAGGGGGAGCGACGGGTCGAGGATCGTCGTCAGCGCGTCGACGAACGGCACACCCGCGAGGATGCCGGCGAAGAGCTCCGGGGCGAGGTTGGCGACCGCGCCCATCAGCAGACCCCCGGCACTGCCGCCCTCCGCGACGAGCTGGGCCGGGGTGGTCGTCCCCTCGTCGACGAGGTGCCGGGCGCAGGCGACGAAGTCCGTGAAGGTGTTCCGCTTGTGCAGGAGCTTGCCGTCTTCGTACCACTGCCGACCCATCTCGCCGCCTCCGCGCACATGCGCCACGGCGAAGACGACTCCGCGGTCCAGCTCCGAGAGCCGTGCGACCGAGAAGCCCGGGTCGATGGAGTGCTCGTACGAGCCGTAGCCGTAGAGGTGGACGGGACGCGTGGTCGCACCGGGCTCGCCGAAGGAGCGCTTCCACACGAGGGAGATCGGCACGCGGGTGCCGTCCTCCGCGGTGGCCCACTCCCGACGCTGTCCGTAGTCGGCGGGGTCGTAGCCGCCGAGCACCGTCACCTGCTTGCGCAACACGAGTTCCCGCGTCGCGAGGTCGAGCTCGTACACCGTACCCGGCGTGACGAACGACGTGTACCCGAGTCGCAGGAAGGGGGAGTGCCACTCCGGGTTGCCGCTGACCCCCGCGGAGTAGAGGGGCTCGTCGAACCGCAGCTCCTCCACCGTGTCGGTCGCGTAGTCCAGGAGGCCCACGCGCTCGAGGCCCTCGCTGCGATACTCCACCGTGGCGAAGTCGCGGAAGGCGTCCACTCCGAGCAGTCGCCGTCCTGGCTGATGGGCGACGACGACGCGGCGCTCGCCCTGCGGGTCGTCCGCCGCTACGGAGACGAGTTCGAAGTCCAGGGCGTCGTCGTTGTGCAGGATGAGGAGCCGGTCCTCACCGTCCACCACCGCGTGCTCGAGCGAGTACTCCACGCCTTCGCGCCGCGGCCACACCGTGCGCGGCTCCGCCGTGATGTCGCCGGCGAGGTCGACGAGGTACTCCTCGCTCGTGATGCTGGAGCCCACACCGATCACGAGGTAGCGCCGGCTCCGCGTGATCCCGGCGCCGAGCCAGAACTTCTCGTCGGGCTCGTGGAAGAGCGTGATGTCGTCCGACACCGGGGTCCCGAGCCGGTGCAGCCACAGGGTGTCGGGGCGCCACGCATCGTCGCGGGTCGTGTAGAGGATGCCGGTGCCGTCCGGGGTGAAGAACGCGCCGCCGGTGTTCGGGATCTCGTCGTCCAGCGTGACGCCCGTCTGCAGGTCCCGCACGCGGACCGTGTAGAGCTCGTCGCCCTCGAAGTCCGTCGACCACAGCAGCTTCGTCGCATCATCGGAGGTGTCGAACGCGCCGAGCGAGAAGAACTCGTGCCCTTCGGCCTCGACGTTGCCGTCCAGCAGCACCACCTCGCCGGGCACGGGCACCCCCGGCTCGAGACGCGGCGGCGTCCAATCGCCTTCGACGGCGGCGGCGCGACAGTGGATGCCGTACTGCGCGCCTTCCTCGGTGCGGCTGTAGTACCACCAGTCTCCACGCCGTGTCGGCACCGAGAGGTCGGTCTCCTGAACCCGTCCCTTGATCTCCTGGAACAGCGTCTCGCGGAGCGCGGCGAGGTGCGCGGTCTCGGCCTCGGTGTGCGCGTTCTCCGCCTCCAGGTGTGCGATGACCTCGGGGGAGTCCTTGGCGCGCAGCCACTCGTACGGGTCGTCGACCGTGTCGCCGTGATGCGTGCGGAGGGTGGAACGGCGGGCGGCGATCGGGGCGTCAGTCACCGTCCCACGCTATCCCAGGTCGAGTTGACCGGCACGGGGGACGGTGGCAGGATTTACCGGGGCCGGTAAACGGAAGTCAAACCCACGGTGAACTCTTCGTTCGTCACGTCGATCCCGTCGACATCTCCCTCTTCCTCAAGACCGAAAGCGAACGGTGGAAACCGCAGCCCTCATCGTCGTGCTCGTCATCGCGCTGGCACTCTTCTTCGATTTCACGAACGGGTTTCACGACACCGCGAACGCGATGGCCACGCCCATCGCGACCGGAGCGCTCAAGCCCAAGACAGCGGTCCTCCTGGCCGCTCTCCTCAACCTCGTCGGCGCCTTCCTGTCGACCGAGGTGTCCAAGACCATCTCCGGCGGCATCATCCAGGAGGATGCGATCATCGCCGCGGGAGCGGAGCTGTTCCTCTCGTTGATCTTCGCCGGACTCATCGGCGCCATCACCTGGAACATGCTGACGTGGCTGCTCGGCCTGCCGTCGAGCTCGTCCCACGCGCTCTTCGGCGGGCTGATCGGCGCGACGCTCGTCGGCGCCGGTCTCGGCGGCATCGACTTCGGCGCCGTGCTGTCGAAGATCGTCCTCCCCGCCCTCATCGCCCCCATCACGGCCGGCATCATCGCGTACGTCGCGACGAAGATCGCCTACTCGGTCACGCGTCGCTACGACGGCAAGCCGGACGGACGGGACGGATTCCGCTGGGGTCAGATCTTCACGTCCTCCCTCGTCGCCCTCGCACACGGCACCAACGACGCGCAGAAGACGATGGGCGTCATCACGCTCGCCATGATCACCGTCGGCTGGCAGTCCGGTGCGCACCACGAGCCCGAGCTCTGGGTCATCATCGCCTGTGCGTTCACTATCGCCCTCGGCACGTACCTCGGCGGCTGGCGCATCATCCGCACGCTGGGCAAGGGCCTGACCGACGTCAAGCCGGCTCAGGGCTTCGCGGCGGAGAGCTCGACGGCCGCGACGATCCTCGCCTCCAGCGCCCTCGGATTCGCGCTCTCCACCACCCAGGTGGCCTCGGGCTCGGTCATCGGATCCGGCCTCGGTCGTCGCGGGTCGACGGTCCGCTGGCGGACGGCAGGACGCATCGGCGTCGGCTGGCTGCTGACGCTGCCCGCGGCCGGAGGCGTCGGCGCCCTGGCGGCACTGCTCGTCGTGTGGCTCGGCCCGTGGGGCGTGGCCATCGACGCCGTCCTCGCGGTGGCGATCATCCTCGGGCTGTACATGCGCTCTCGGCGCAACGCCGTCACGCCGGCCAACGCCATGAGCGACGTCGCAGAATCCCACCTTGCCGTCGAGGTTCCCGACACCCCGCCGCCCACGCGTCGCCAGCAGCGCATCGCCCAGGCGAAGGCGGAGGCGAAGGCCCGTGCCGAGGCCAAGGAGAAGGCGAAGGCCGAGGCGAAGGACAAGGCGAAGAAGAAGGCCAAGGCCAAGGCGGACGCGAAGGCCGCGAAGACCGGCAGCGCCTCGTCGTCCGACGCGTCGCAGAACGGGGACTCGGCATGAACGTCACGATCGACTGGATCGCCTTCCTGCAGGTGTTCGCCGCCGCGCTCATCGGCGCCGCCGCCATCGTCACCTTCTACGCCCTGGGCCTGCGTCTGCTCGTGCGCAGCGGGCGGGCGCCCGTCGTGAGCCCCGCGGAGTTCACCGACGCCATCACGGTGATCTCGGAGAAGGAGCTCAAGCGGGCCGCCAAGCAGGCGGCGAAGGCAGCGAAGAAGAGTCCGCTCACCGAAGGACAGAAGACCCTCGCGCTCGTGGGCGCCTACGGCTGCTTCGTGCTCTGCGCCGCCGCGGTCATCGCCGGCATCCTCCTGATCGTCATCGGCCACTGAGTCCGCGGTGCGCCGGGTGCGTCGGTGACCGGCCGTAGGCTGAGGACATGTCCGCAGCGAAGGGAACACCACCGGTCTTCGGTCGGTACGCCCCCGCCTCCCACGTCCTGATCCATGTGAGCGATCCGCACTTCCTCGCCGGAGGTGCGGCGCTGGGGGGACGGTACGACGTCGAGCGCACGTTCGCGCGGACGCTCGAGGCGATCCGCGCCGTGCATCCCGCTCCCGCCGCGATCGTCGTCACCGGGGACCTCGCAGACCTCGGCGAGCCGGATGCGTACCGCCGGCTGCGTGCGGCGATCGAGCCGGTCGCCGCCGAACTCGGCGCTCCCGTGGTCTGGGTCGCGGGCAACCATGACGAGCGCCCGGTGCTGCGCGAGGTCCTCCTCGATGCCGAGCCCACGGAAGAGCCGGTCACCGGGGTGTGGGATCTCGACGGGCTGCGTCTGGTGGCCCTCGACACGAGCGTTCCCGGGTGGCATCACGGCGACCTCGACCCGGCGCAGCTCGCGTGGCTCGCCGAGGTCCTCGCCGAGCCGGCGCCGCACGGCACGCTCCTGGCGATGCACCACCCGCCGCTGCCCAGCCATCTGCCGCTGTTCGACATCCTCGAGCTGCGGCATCAGGACGAGCTGGCCGCCGTCATCCGGGGCACCGACGTCCGCGGCATCCTCGCCGGTCACCTGCACTACTCCTCGCACGGGCTGTTCGCCGGCGTCCCGGTGAGCGTGGCGTCCGCCACCTGCTACACGATGAACGTCGCGCGCCCCGCGTCTGAGGTGAACGGCATGGACGCCGCCCAGGCGTTCCAGCTCGTGCACGTGCGGCCGGAGACCATCACGCACACCGTCGTCCCGGTGGTCGATGCGCCGACCGGCGACTACTTCTCCGAGGAGTGGGTCGCCCGCATGGCGGCGCTGACGCCGGAAGGGCGCCTGGAGGCGTTCTCCAGAAAACCCCCGCAGGGACCGGCGTAGACTGGACGCATCCCCCGACCTTTCCGTTCGCCACGACCCACGAGGATGTGACATGGCTTCTGCCGCGCCCGCCAATACCCGTACCGAGACCGATTCGCTGGGGAGCATGGAGATTCCCGCCGAGGCGTACTGGGGGATCCACACCGCCCGCGCCGACGCGAACTTCCCGATCACGAAGCGCCCCATCTCGGTGTACCCCGAACTGGTGATCGCGCTCGCGATGGTGAAGCAGGCCAGCGCGAGGGCCAACAAGGAGATCGGGGTCCTCGACGCCGAGCGCGCCGACCTCATCGACCGCGCGGCGCAGCGCGTCATCGACGGCGAGTTCCACGATCAGTTCACGGTCGGCGTCATCCAGGGTGGTGCCGGCACCTCGACGAACATGAACGCGAACGAGGTCATCACCAACATCGCGCTCGAGATGGCCGGACGCGAGAAGGGCGACTACGCCTTCCTCTCTCCGATCGACCACACGAACCGCAGCCAGTCGACCAACGACGTCTACCCGACCGCGGTCAAGATCGGCCTCTCGCTGACGCTGCGCTCGCTGCTCGACGAACTGGACGCCCTGCGCGTGGCGTTCCTCGGCAAGGCGGGGGAGTTCCACGACATCCTCAAGGTCGGCCGGACCCAGCTCCAGGACGCGGTGCCCATGACTCTCGGCCAGGAGTTCCATGGCTTCGCCACGACCCTGGGCGAGGATCACAGCCGCCTCACCGAGAACGCCTCGCTCATGTTCGAGATCAACATGGGCGCGACCGCCATCGGCACCGGCATCACCACCCACCCCGACTACGCGCCGGCCGTGCTGAAGCACCTGCGCGAGATCACGGGGCTCGACCTCGAGACGGCCACCGACCTCGTCGAGTCCACGAGCGACACGGGCGCCTTCATGTCGTTCTCGTCGTCGCTCAAGCGCAACGCCATCAAGCTCTCGAAGATCTGCAACGACCTGCGGCTGCTGTCGTCCGGTCCGCAGGCGGGCCTCGGCGAGATCAACCTGCCCGCACGGCAGGCCGGTTCCAGCATCATGCCCGGCAAGGTCAACCCGGTGATCCCGGAGGTCGTGAACCAGGTGGCCTTCGCGGTCGTCGGCGCCGACATGACGGTGACCATGGCCGTCGAGGGCGGTCAGCTCCAGCTCAACGCCTTCGAGCCCGTCATCGCGCACTCGATCTTCCAGTCGATCACCTGGATGCGTCAGGCCATGTGGACGCTGCGCGTGAACTGCGTCGAGGGCATCACCGCCAACCGCGACCGGCTGGGCGCGATGGTCGGCGCGTCGGTCGGCGTCATCACGGCGCTCACGCCCTTCATCGGCTACGCGGCGGCCGCGGCTCTGGCCAAGACGGCTCTGCTGACCAACCGCAACGTCGCCGACCTGGTGGTCGAGGCCGGGCTCATGTCCCGCGACGAGGTGACCAAGCAGCTCTCTCCTGCCCGCCTGTCGGGCCTGGAGGCGGTCACCGCGGCCATCCCGATCGTCACCCCGGACGACCTCATCCAGATCTGAGCGTCGACCGGATACGGGAAGGGGACGGGAGCTCGAGCTCCCGTCCCCTTCGTCGCGTCCTGGTGTCAGTCCAGAATGCGGCAGTGCGTCGTGAGCTCGCCGATCCCGTCGATGCCGACCGTGACGGTCGAGCGGTCGCGGAGGAAGATCTGCGGGTCGCGGGAGTAGCCGGCGCCACCCGGGCTGCCCGTCGAGATCAGGGTGCCGGGCAGCAGCGTGAGCGACTGGGAGAGGTGCGCGATGAGCTTCGCCACCGAACGCACCATCTGGTCGGTGCTGGCGTCCTGCACGGTGTGCCCGTCGACGACGGTCCAGATGTGGAGGTCCTGCGGGTCGGCGATCTCGTCGGCGGTCACCGCGAACGGGCCGGTGGGGGTGAAGCCGTCGAACGACTTGCAACGGGACCACTGCGCCTCGGAGAACTGGATGTTCCGGGCGGTGATGTCGTTGACCACGGTGTAACCCCAGACGTGCGCGAGGGCGTCCGCCTCCGGGACGTCCTTCGCGGGGGTGCCGATGAGCACGCCCAGCTCGGCCTCGTAGTCGACTGCCTCGCTGAGGCTCCGCGGCCAGGAGGTCGTCTGATCGTGACCGGTGAGCGAGTTGGGCCACAGGGTGAACACGGTCGGCGCGGCGTCGGTCTTGAGGCCGAGCTCGCTGGAGTGGGCGGCATAGTTGAGCCCGACGGCGAGCACCGCCGGCGGCGCGATGACCGCGGAGGCGAAACCCCAGCCGGTCAGCGGGTGGCGCGGGGCCGTGCCGTCGCGGAGGGCGGCGCGGAGCTCGTCGAGTCCGGCGTCCCCTCGCTCGATCAGCTGCTGCAGGGTGGCAGGCGCGTCGGACAGGAGATCGGAGACGAGGATGGCGTCCGAGCCCTCCACCACGGCGAGAACCGCACGGGAGGAGTCTGGACGGCGCAGGTGAGCGAACCGCATGGTTCTACGCTACCGGGTGCCTGCGGCCGGTCGGGTGGAGGAAGCCCCCAGAGCCCGGCGCGGATGCTTGTGCCCCATAAGCTTTGACCATGACCTTCGGAGGACCGTCCGACCCCCAGCAGCCCGCGCGATACACGCCCCCGGCGGGGACACCACCACAGCCCTCGGCGTACTCCGCCGCGCAGTACGCGAAATCGCCCTACCTGCCACCGTCCTACGGACAGCAGCCGGGCTATGCGTCGGCTCTCGCGCAACCCACGCCCTACACACCGCCGGCGCCGGTCGCGCCGTCGCCCGCGGAGTCGCTGCCGGCTCTCCCGGTGCCGAACAAGAAGGGCCGCACGATCTCGCTGTGGCTCTTCGGCTTCCTCGGCTTCCTGCTGCTCGCACTCATCGGCTACTTCGGCTGGGCCCTCGGCCCGACCGCCTCGGTGATCGGGCTCGTCCTGGCTGTGATCCCGCTCACGATCGTCTTCCTCGGAGTGCGCATGATCGACCGTTGGGAGCCCGAGCCCAAGCGCCTCGTCGCGTTCGCCATCGCCTGGGGTGCGGTCGCCGCCGTCGGCCTCACGCTCCTCGTCGACATCGGGCTCACGATGCTGCTGGGCATCCGGTCCGAGGAGTTCTCGGCGGTGGTGCAGGCCCCCATCGTCGAGGAGTTCTGGAAGGGCCTCGGGGTCTTCCTCATCTTCCTGCTCGCGCGGCGGTCCTTCGACGGGCCGGTCGACGGCGTCGTCTACGGGGCGCTCGTCGGTGCAGGCTTCGCGTTCACCGAGAACATCCAGTACTTCGCCATCAGCCTCATCGAGGGCGGCGGAGAGCAGCTCGGCGTCACGTTCATCGTGCGGGCGGTGCTGTCGCCGTTCGCGCACGCGATGTTCACCTCGCTGACCGGATTCGCGATCGGCCTCGTGGCCCGCCGGCACGCCTCCGCCGGAGCGGCCGCCGGGGCCGGCCTGCTCGGCATGGTCGGGGCGATCCTCCTGCACGCGCTGTGGAACGGATCGGCCACATTCGCGGACTTCTTCGGCCTCTACTTCACCCTGCAGGTGCCGCTGTTCATCGGCTTCATCCTCGGGATCATCGCCTTGCGCAGGGAGGAGGCGCGGCTCACCCGGGCCCGCCTGGCCGAGTATGCGGCCGCCGGCTGGTTCACGCCGGAGGAGGTCACGATGCTGGCCACGCCGGCCGGGCGCAAGGTGGGGCTCGCCTGGGCCGCGCAGCTGCGCGGCGACCGCCGGCCGCTGATGCGCGAATTCATCAAGGATGCGACGGCTCTGGCCGCGGTCCGCCAGCGGGCGATCACCGGACGAGACCCGCTCGCCGTCGAGGACGAGCGTGCCCTGTTGATCCGGACCAGGGCGGCACGCGCCGCGCTGCTGGCCTACTGAGCGGCGCCCCCGCAGACAGACTCAGCGCCCGGTGCTGCGGCGATGCCTGCATGTCTCCCGGGCGCTGAGTTGATCTGCCACCAGGGTGCACCCGCGTCCCGCGAACTGTCAAGAGCCCCGGGGGACTTCGGAGCGGAGTCCCTCGGCGAGGTGTTCGCTGTGAGCAGGTGCCGTCGCGTTGACCGGCCGCGCGACGGTCGGGTTGGATGGAGCCATGACTGATCGCACAAAGCCCGAGTTCGACGCCCCGACCGGCCCTGCCCCCGCAGAACTGGTCATCCGCGACATCATCGAGGGTGACGGCGCCGAGGCCAAGCCCGGCGACACCGTGACCGTCCACTACGCCGGTGTGGAGTTCGAGTCCGGCGAGGAGTTCGACTCGTCGTGGGGTCGCGGGGAGACCATCCAGTTCCCGCTCCGCGGCCTGATCCAGGGCTGGCAGGACGGCATCCCCGGAATGAAGGTCGGTGGCCGCCGCGAGCTGATCATCCCGCCGCACCTCGCGTACGGCCCGGCCGGGGGAGGACACTTCCTCTCCGGCAAGACGCTGATCTTCATCATCGATCTCGTCGCCGTCGGCTGACTTCGTCGCTCCGAAGCGCCCTGCACCCCGTGGTGCGGGGCGCTTCTGCATGTCGAGACATTTCTGATCGTCACGGGAATACATGCGAGTGAATGTATGTTGTCGGAAGGGTGCCGCGGACGATCGCGGTGCCATCCCTTCGCCGCCGCCGCGGCCGACGTCTCCTGAGGAGCAATCATGAGCAGCATCGACATCCCCGGTTACCGCCCCGGCACCTGGGTCCTCGACCCGTCCCACAGCGAGGTGACGTTCAGCGTCCGCCACATGATGATCTCGAAGGTGCGCGGCACCTTCGGTGTGAAGAGCGCGACGCTCGTGGCTCCGGAGAACCCCCTCGAAGCCAAGGTCGAGGCCTCCGTCGACGTGACCTCCGTCGACACCAAGGACGAGGGTCGCGACCAGCACCTCCGCTCCGCCGACTTCTTCGACACCGAGAACTTCCCGACCATGGAGTTCGTCTCGACCGGCGCCCGCGTCGAGGGCGGCGACTTCCTCGTCGACGGCGACCTCACCATCCGCGGCATCACGAAGCCGGTCACCTTCGAGCTCGACTTCGGCGGCTTCGGCAGCGACCCGTGGGGCAACTACAAGGCCGGCGCCTCCGCCAAGACCGTCATCAACCGCGAGGACTTCGGCCTCACCTGGAACGCCGCGCTGGAGACCGGCGGCGTGCTCGTCGGCAAGGACGTCACGATCACGCTCGACCTCCAGGGTGCGCTGCAGCAGGACTGACGCGCAGACCCTGTGAACCCCGGGCCCGTCAGGGCTCGGGGTTCTCTGCGTCGTAGTCGCGGAAACGAGGATGCCGCCGGGCGAGGACCGCGACGAGGGCGATCACGATGATCCCTCCGAGCAGCGGCGGGAACCACAGTGACGTCAGCGTCGCGAGCGTCCCGGCGTAGAGGGCGCCGACGCGGGGGCCACCGGTCACCACCACGACGAACAGGCCCTGCAGGCGTCCGCGCATGACGTCCGGCACCGCCGCCTGCATCATGGTGTTGCGGTAGATCGAGCTGACGTTGTCCGACGCGCCGGAGAGGGCCAGCGCCACGCAGGCGGCGACGATCAGTGCGACGTGCGGCCGGTCCTCTCCGGCAGGCGTCGGGGAGAACGCGCCGGCCAGGAGAACGAGACCGAACAGCGCGATGGCGGCGCCGTAGGCCTCCACCGCGCGGGCGATGCCGCGGCCGTGCCACCGGTACTGCACCACGCGCCCGGAGAACAGGCTCGAGGAGAAGGTGCCGACGGCGACCGCCGCCGTGAGGATGCCGGTGGTGAAGGCCCCGCCGCCGAGGATGACCGTGCCGAGTGCCGGGAAGAGCACGAGCGGCTGTCCGAACGTCATCGCGATGATGTCCATCACGTACTGCATGCGGATGTTGCCCGCCCGGCGGAGGAAGCGCCAGCCGTCGACGAGCGAGGCGAGGCCGGGACGCACGATGTCGCCTTCAGGGAGCAGGGCAGGGAGCGTCCACAGGCCGAGGAACATCGACAGCATGAGCACGACGTCGATCGTGTACGTCCAGCCGTATCCGGTGAGCGCCACGAGGAGCCCGGCGAGGGCCGGACCCGCCATGACCGTGAGCCCGAACGCGACGCCGTTGAGCGCGGACGCGGCCGCGAGCATGCTGCGGGGGATCAGGCGGGGGACGATCGCGGTCCGCGTGGCCATGCCGACGGAGTTCGCCGCCGAGTTCACGATGCTCAGCGCGTACAGCCACCAGATCGTCTCCGTGCCGGTCCAGGTGAGCGCCGCGAGCAGCCCCGTGGAGGCGAAGGTCACCGTGGCGGCGATGAGCGCGACCCGCCGCCGGTCGAACGCGTCGGCGAGCATCCCGCCGTAGAGGCCGGCGAGGATCATCGGGAGGAGGCCCGCGACGGCGATCATCGAGACGGCGAACGTGCTCGCGGTCAGATCGAACACATGCAGCATCACGGTCACGATGGTGAGCTGACCGCCGATGCCGGCGAGTGTCGAGCCGATCCACATCCGGGCGAAGGCCGGGCTCGCCTTCAGCGGAGTCAGGTCGATCAGATGGCCGCGTCGGGAGCTCACAGGGCGGTCTTCTTCTGCACATCCCGAGCCTAGTTGACCCCACGCGCCTCGTCCCCGGCGCCGTGTCCCGCCGTGGTCGTCCGGGCTGGTAGACTCGTCAGGTTGCCGTTCGATCGGCCGCGGATAAAGAGAGCTCACGCATCAGGCGTCGGGCGCCGCGCAACAAGCAGAGAGGGGATCGAATCTATGGCACTGGAAGCAGACGTCAAGAAGGCGATCATCGAAGAGTACGCGACGCACCCCGGTGACACCGGATCCCCCGAGGTGCAGGCCGCGATGCTGACGCAGCGCATCAAGGACCTCACCGAGCACCTGAAGGAGCACAAGCACGACCACCACTCGCGTCGTGGTCTGTTCCTGCTCGTGGGTCAGCGCCGTCGTCTGCTCGGCTACCTCCAGAGCGTCGACATCGAGCGTTACCGCTCGCTGATCGCACGCCTTGGTCTTCGCCGATAAGGCACCACGGACCCCGCGTTCAATCGCGCAGAACATTCTTGAGAAGGGGGGCGCCCCCCGGGGGGGGGGGGGGGGGGGGGGGGGGGGGGCGGGGGCCCGGGCCGCGGCGGGGCCCCCCCCCCCTTCTCGTGGTCGTGGGGATCAGCCGAGGAAAGCGGCGAGATCCTGCTCGAGAGCGAACTTCGGCTTGGCGCCGATGATCGTCGTCTTGACCTCTCCGCCCTGGAAGACCTTCATCGCCGGGATCGACGTGATCTGGTACTTCATGGCCAGCTCCGGGTTCTCGTCCACGTTGAGCTTGAGGATGGTGATCTTGTCGGGGTTGTCGGACTGGATCTCGTCCAGCACCGGCGCGACCATACGACACGGACCGCACCACTCGGCCCAGAAGTCCACCAGCACGGGACCATCGGCCTGCAGCACGTCCTGCTCCCAGGTCGCCTGGCTCGTTGCCTTTGCACTCATCAGAGTTCTCCTTGTTCGAGGTTCGCCTGTTGCAACAACGGGCGGGGGGAAAGTGTTCCCGGCCCTGGTCAGGCCGTGATGACCTCGGCGGCCTCGGCTGCGGGGACCTCGACGGACGCGTCCTCGAGGTCGGCGAGGAAGTGCTCGGCGTCGAGAGCCGCGATCGTGCCCGTCCCCGCGGCGGTGATGGCCTGGCGGTAGGTGGGGTCGATCACGTCACCGGCGGCGAAGACACCGGGGACCGACGTCCGCGAGGAGCGTCCGTCGACCCAGATCGTCCCCTCGGGCGTGAGCTCGAGCTTCTCGTGCACGAGGTGCGTGCGCGGGTCGTTGCCGATCGCGATGAACAGGCCGTCGAGAGGGAGGTCGCGCAGCGACCCGTCCTCCGTGGAACGCAGCTGCACGCCGGAGACGGCGGTGTCGCCCAGGATCTCGACGACCTCGCTGTTCCACACGAACTCGATCTTCTCGTTCGCGAAGGCGCGCTCCTGCATGATCTTCGAGGCGCGGAGGGAGTCCTTGCGGTGGATGACGTACACCTTGTCCGCGAAACGCGTGAGGAAGGTGGCCTCCTCCATCGCCGAGTCGCCGCCGCCGACGACCGCGATGGTCTTCTGACGGAAGAAGAAGCCGTCGCAGGTGGCGCACCAGGAGACGCCGAAACCGGAGAGACGCTCCTCGCCCGCGATCCCGAGCTTGCGGTAGGCCGAACCGGTCGCGTAGATGATCGTCTTGGCCTCGTGGGTGGCACCCGAACCGAGGGTGACCTTCTTGACGGGACCGGCGACATCGAGCTCCGTGACGTCGTCGTAGAGCACCTCGGTGCCGAACTTCTCGGCCTGCTCCTGGAACTTCGCCATGAGCTCAGGGCCCTGGATGCCCTCCGGGAAGCCGGGGTAGTTCTCCACCTCGGTCGTGTTCATGAGCTCGCCGCCGACCTCGACGGAGCTCGCGATGAGGAGCGGCTCCAGGTTCGCGCGCGCCGCGTAGATGGCAGCCGTGAATCCGGCGGGGCCGGAGCCGATGATGATGACCTGACGCATGTGATCTCCGTTAGAAAGGCGGTGCCGTCGAAAGACGTCCGACTGCTTCAACCCATGGTAACCGCGGGGCATTCCCGCGTCAGCGGCCGGGCAGGAAGCGGCGGACGAGCCCGCCGGCGGCCTTCAGCTCCGGGGCGCGGAAGACCGCGAGGATCGCGACGTAGACGATCACGACGACGAGGCCGACGACGGCGGTCGCCAGGGCGCCGGGGATGACTCCGGACGTGGCCCATCCGGTCGTCCCCCCGATCAGGAGGAACGTTCCCCATCCGGCGAGCCCCGCCGGGATCGCGGCGACCGCGAAAAGCGCGAGGGCACGCAGCCAGGACAGGATTCCGATGCCGCCGATCTTGCGATGCAGCAGCCAGGTGGCGACGATCGTCTGCAGCGTGCTGGCGATGGACTGCCCCAGAGCCACGGCGGCGGCCAGCTGCGTGAGGTCGATGACCTCCGCCGACAGCAGGGCGACGGCTCCCAGCGCGGTCACGACGATCAGCGCGCACTGGAAGATCGTGAACCAGAAGGGCGTGCGCGTGTCGTCGTACGCGTAGAAAGTGCGCTGCACGATGAACAGGATCGTGAGGGGGATCAGGCTGACCAGGTAGCAGAGGAGGACGACGGCCGCCCCCTCGGCGTCGGAAGCACTCTCGGTGAAGACACGGGAGGCGGGGATCGCCGCGGCGGCCACCGCGGCGACGGCGGCGACGATGAAGAACAGCAGCGTGCGGATGCTGCGCGAGATGTCTCCGCGAACCTCGTCGTGCCGCCCGGCGGCGGCGTGCTCGCTGATCTGCGTGAAGTACGGGGTCCCGATCGACAGCACGATGACCGAGTAGGGGAGCATGAAGATGAGCCAGGCGTTCGTGGTCACGGCGAGCGAGGCGCCCGACTCCGAGGCGTTGCTGACGATGTTGCCCTGCAGCACCCCGGCGGACAGTGAGGCGAACGCCATCAGGAAGGTCCATCCCGCGAGCTTTCCCACGTTGCCGAGGCCGACGCCCCGCCACTGGAAATCGGGGCGGAGCGAGAGTCCCGTCCGACGCCAGAAAAGCAGCAGGACGAGCGCCTGCACGGCGATGCCGAGGGTCGCCGTGCCGCCGAGCAGGGCGATCATCTCCGGCGTCCAGTCGGCGGAGTCGCGGGACACCGGCGAGAACGCCCATCCCAGGATCAGGAATCCGATGATCGAGACGATGTTGTTGACGACCGGTGCCCAGGTGAACGGCCCGAAGATGCGCCGCGCGTTCAGGGCTTCGCCCAACAGGGCGTACAGACCGTAGAAGAGGATCTGCGGGAGACACCAGTAGGCGAGTGCGGTGGCGAGCGCCTGGGTCGTCGAGGAGAGCCCGCCTGCCACGATCTGCACGAGCCAGGGCGCTGCGATCGTGGCGAGAGCCGTGACGGCGACGAGCACGACCGTCCCGAGGGTGAAGAGCTTCGAGATGAACGCGTTGCCCCCGTCGGCGTCGGCGGTGGCCTTGACGATCTGCGGCACGATCACCGCGGTGAGGATGCCGACGGAGATGAGGGAGAAGACGCTGTTCGGGAGCGTGTTCGCCGCGGCGAAGGCGTCGGCCGGGCCCGACTTGAACGAGCCGATCACCGCCACGAGGACGATACTGCGCAGCAGCCCGGTCACGCGGGAGACCAGGGTGCCCGCGCCGATGATGGCGCTGGCGCGCCCGAGACTAGTCACGCGACTCCTTCGTGGGAGGGGCATCCGGGCCGTCGGGGCGCTCCTGCACCGCGGCTTCCGCTTCCTTCTCCTCGATCAGTTCCTCGACGGCGGCCTCCACGGCCTGCTCCTCGATGGCCTCCCGACGCTTCCGGCGCACCGTGCGCACCACCCCGAGGGCGATGAGGAGCACGGCGAGGCCGCCGAAGACGATAAGACCGATGGTCTCCCATTCCGCGCGCACCGCGACCCGGATGGTCTGCTCCGACTGGATCGGCACTCCGGTCGGGCTGGTCAGGCTGAGGCGCAGGTCGAGCTCGCCGCTGCCGACCCGGGCCGACACCGGCACCTTCGCCCTCGTGGTCGAGCTCGCCTGTACGGCGACGTCGATCACGGGTGTCACTTCGAGGCGCGGATCGGTGGGGGACGCGTACAACCGCACCGTCACCGGCCACGGGAGGTCGTTGCGCACGGCGATGGGGAGGTCGGCATTGGCCGTGAGGAGCTGGATGGTGCTGGAGTCGGGGATGCTGACGGCGCCGAGCGTCTCGGTGGTGCGCGCGCGATGGGCCGCGACCTTCTCGGTGAAGGCTTCCGCGGAGGAACCGACCGCGATGGTGCGCAGGATCCGGATCCGCTCCGGGCTCAGCAGCACGAGCGGGTCACTGAGGACGGTCGCGAAAGCGGTGAGGGAGCGCTCATCGGCGAGGAGGTTCGTGAGGTCGGACGCCCGGGTCGCCGCGGCCGTCTCCGGCAGTGTCACCGCGACGGCAGGTGCCGCCCGCACCGCCGAGAGCTCGAAGCCGATCGAGTCCGCGGTGGAGATCGCGTCACGAAGGGCCTCTGCGGGACGACTCTCGTCGCGCTCCAGGCCGATGAGGAGCGGAGCGCCAGGCGCCCGGGCACCGGCGAGGAAGAGCCGGGCTGCCGCCTCTGCCAGCAGCCCCTGGCGGGGAGCCGAGGCGGATTCGGTCGCCGCTGCGGAGAGGGCCGCCGACGTGGCCGCGTCGGTGACGAGCAGGTCCTGTCCGTCCGCCGTCGCATGAGCCGCGCTCTGACCGCCGACCGTCTCGGACGACACGACCGTCGTGGCGGTGCCCCCCAGGTAGCCGGTGAACGACGCGAGGTCAGCCTGCGTGAGGTCGCTCTCCGGCCAGACGATTCCCGGGACCGCGCCGTCGATCTCCGCGAGCTCGTCGTCGGTGGGAAGCGCGGGCCCGTCGGTCGGCGTCGCCGAGGGGTCGGCGGTGGCGGCGGGGGTGTTCGTCGGTGTCACGGCGCGCTGCTGCGGGAAGGCCGCGGGATCGAGCAGCGAGGTCAGCGGCAGCGGCGCCAGCGCCTCGGGCAGACCGGCCTGCGCCTGCACCGTGAGGTCGGCATCGCCGAACTGCAGGGCGAAGCGGGCGTTGGGGAGTTCGTCGAGCCTCTGCAGCCAGTCGCTCGCCGTGGAGGGAGCCGCGGTGCCCAGTGCGCGGATCGAGGTGAGGATGGCGGGATCGACCGCGAGCACAGCCGTCGTCCCGGCGACGCCGTCGAGCTGCGCGGTGAGGTCGCCGTCCGGGGCGGTCAGCTCCGTGAGCTCGTCAGCGCTCAGGAGGGCACCGCCGGCCGGGGTGGCGGTGATGGGCACGAGGACGCCGACCGGACTGGTCGGGCTGGAGCTGACCACGAGGACGCTCGTCGCGCTGGTGTCCCAGGTGGTGGTGCGCTCCCCCTCGGCGTCCTCCGTACCGGCATCGCTCAGGGCGGCCCGCAGCGGGTACACCCCCGGTTTCAACGGCTTCAGCGTCTCCTGCGGCACGAACACGGTGGTGGTGGCGGATCCGCCCGCCTCCGCCGGCTTGGTGGCCTCTTCGCCGAGGGGGAGGAAGGAACCGGCGGCCTGTCCCTCGTCCAGCCATTCGGTCACGGCATCGTCGTCGGTCAGTGGCGTGCTCCCGAGCTCGATCTCGACGCGACCCGCGGAGAGCTCCGCCTCGGTCTCGTTCTCGATCGTGACCACGGCCGACGTCGACGTGCCCGGCGCGACGGTGCCGCGCAGACCCGCCGTGACGTGCAGTTCGACACGGTGGTCGTCGTCCGCGGCGGGCTGGTCGGCCGCCATCGCGGGACCGGCGACACCCACCGCGCAGACGCCGGCGGCCACCACGAACGCCGCGAGCCGGCGCGCACGCGCGCGGAGGCCCGTCGGGGAAGTGATCGCGGTCATGAAGGTCTTCCTCGAACGCCGGGGAGAGGCGGATCGTGAGTACTGACCCTGTGATTCTAGGAGGCCGGACGGAGGAGAACCCTGAAGACGCGTAGAGTGACGGCCGTGTCCGACACCCCCGCCCCCCGCCCCGACCCGCTCCGCAGCGCTGCGTTCGCCGCGGATCTCGATGCCGCCGATCTCCGATCCGAGCCGCTGCGACGTCTCTGGGGCGAGGAGGCGGATGATGCACTCGCCCGTGGTCTGCGCGAGCCCATCCTTCGGGCGATCGCCGAGGATGAGGGGGTCCTCGCGACCCTCGGACGCCTCCTGGTGCTCGGCCTTCCCCAGCCGCGCGCGGCCGTGGAGCGCGCACTGCCGACGCTCGGCGTGGACGGGCTGGAGGCTCTGGGGCTGGCGACGACCGACGCCGACACCGTGACGCCGAGCGCGCTGCTGCGCCCGCAGTCGTTCGTCGACGAGGACGGAGTCGGGGAATGGTGGATCGCCAGCGACCTGGACGAGGTCGCCCTCGACGGCCCGCTGCCCGCCGACCACGTCCTCGGTGTGGGCGGAGCCTCCCGCACGCTCGCTGAGACGGTCGTCCCGCTCGCGGTGGATCGTGCCCTCGACCTCGGCACGGGCTGCGGCATCCAGGCGCTCCTCGTGGCACGACGCGCCGGCCGGGTCGTGGCCACCGACGTCTCCCGCCGCGCCCTCGCCTACGCCGCGCTGAACGCGCAACTGAACGGGGTCACGAACATCGAGTTCCGTCACGGGAGCATGTTCGCGCCGGTCGCCGGGGAGGCGTTCGACCTCATCGTCTCGAACCCGCCGTTCGTGATCACCCCGCGCACGGCGGGGGTGCCCGCCTACGAGTATCGCGACGGCGGTCTGGTCGGCGACGCACTGGTCGAGCAGTTCGTGCGCACGGCACCGGCGCACCTCACCCCGGGCGGCATCGCGCAGCTGCTGGGCAACTGGGAGTCGCGGACGGGCATCACCGGCCTCGCGCGGCTGGACGCGTGGGTGCCCGCCGACCTCGACCTGTGGGTCGTCGAGCGGGAGGAGCTGTCCCCTCTCGCCTATGCCGAGCTGTGGATCAGGGACGGCGGCATCACGCCGCGCGATGCCGCCTTCACTCCGCTGCTGACCGCGTGGCTCGACGACTTCGCGGCGCGCGGCGTGACCGCGATCGGCTTCGGCTATGTGCTGCTCCGCCGCGGGCGGGGGGAGCCGCTGCGGCGATCGGAGCGGGTGACGCAGCCCGTGGCGAACGTGGGCGCGGCGCTCGGCCTCGGGCTCGCGGCCCACGATGCGCTCGCCGCAGGGCTGCCCGACACCCTCGTCGTGGCTCCGGACGTCACCGAGGCGCGCCACCTTCTCCCCGGTAACGACGACCCGAGCGTGATCGAGCTGCGTCAGGGCGGCGGGTTCGCGCGCACCGTCGCGGTGGACCCCGCGCTCGCCGGCTTCGTCGGCGCGTGCGACGGCGAGCTCCAGGTGCTGCAGATCGTCCCCGCCCTCGCGGACCTCTTCGAGGTGCCGTTCGCGCAGCTGTGGGCGGAGCTCGAGCCGCGCATCCGCGGGCTCGTCCTCGACGGCTTCCTGCTCCCGGGGGAATAGTCCCGGCTTCCATGCGTTCGAATACACCATGAAGGCTTTCGGATTCCTCTCGTTCGGTCACTACGCCGACGTGCCCGGCTCGGCCACCCGCACGGCGGGCGACATGCTGAAGCAGACCATCGAGATCGCGGAGGGCGCCGACGAGCTCGGCGTCAACGGCGCCTACGTCCGCGTGCACCACTGGGCACGCCAGGCGGCGTCCCCGATGCCGCTGCTGACGGCCATGGCCGCGCGCACCGAGCGCATCGAGGTCGGCACCGGCGTGATCGACATGCGGTACGAGAACCCGTTCCAGTTCGCCGAGGAGGCGGCCGCACTCGACCTCATCGCCGACGGCCGTATCGCGCTCGGCGTGAGCCGCGGGTCACCCGAGACGGCGCTGCGCGGCTACGAGACCTTCGGCTTCCGCGACGAGGAGGACCCGGAGCGAGGCAGCGTGCTCGCACGGGAGAAGTTCGAGATCTTCCTCCGCGCCATCGACGGCGAGCGACTCGCTCCCGGCGACCCCCGGATGGTGGGTGCGGGACAGTACCTCGCGATCGAGCCGCAGTCCCCCACGCTGCGCGACCACATCTGGTGGGGCTCGGGTTCGCGCGCGACGGCCGAGGAGACCGGCCGCAAGGGACTCAACATGATGAGCTCGACGCTCGTGACGGAGGCCACCGGTCAGCCCTTCCACGAGCTGCAGCGCGAGCAGATCGAGCTCTTCCGCTCCGCCTACCGTGAGGCCGGCCACACCGGGACGCCTCGCGTGTCGGTCAGCCGCAGCGTGTTCCCGCTCGTGTCGGACATGGACCGCGCCTACTTCGGGCTGCGTAGCGAGGAGAACGGCGACCAGATCGGCATCATCGACGGGTTCCGCTCCACGTTCGGCAAGACCTACGCCGCGGAGCCCGATGTGCTCATCGAGCAGCTCCGGCAGGACGAGGCCGTCATGGCCGCGGACACCCTCATGCTGACGATCCCGAACCAGCTCGGGCCGGAGTACAACCTCCACGTGCTCGAGGCGTTCGCGGAGCACGTGGCGCCGGCCCTCGGGTGGAAGCCCAACACGGAGGGTCCGGTCCAGGGCGACCCCGTGGTCTGATCCGGCATGGCGGTCCGACCGATAGTGTCGGGGGCATGTCCGCAGGCAGTTCCCCGCTCACCATCCGGCCGTGCCGGGGGGAAGAGGAGTACGCGGAACTCGTCGAGATCTGGCGCAGCGCCGTTCGCGCCACCCATGACTTCCTGGAGGAGACCGACTTCGCCCGGATCGAATCGCACCTCGCGTCCGATTACTTCCCCGCGGTGACCCTCACCGTCGCCGAGCAGGACGGGGTTCCGGTCGGGTTCGCCGGCGTCCACGACGACGGGCTGGAGATGCTGTTCGTCTCCGATGCCGTTCGCGGACGCGGTGTGGGCTCTGCCCTGCTCGCCGAGGTCGTCGTCCACCAGGGCGTGGCCAGGGTCGATGTGAACGAGGACAACCCGGGCGCGCGCGGGTTCTACCGCAGCCGAGGCTTCGTGGAGGTGGGCCGGAGCGCGCTCGACGGTGACGGTCGTCCCTATCCGATCATCCACATGGCGCTTTCGGACGACCCCAAGGCCTGATCCGCGGGTGTCCGGTACGGCGGCCCGCTCTTGACACCGGCCGCGGAACGCCCGACGCTGGGGACGGCGCGCCGACCGGTGCCCGTCCCCACCGCTTCGGAGGCACCATGACCCGCGTGCGCGTCGACCTCAACATCACTCTCGACGGCTTCGCCACGACGACCGATCAGACCCCGGAGAACCCGTTCGGCGAGGACTGGGGACGACTCACCGCCGCCTACACCGCGACCCGCACCTTCCAGGAGCGCGTCTTCCACGACACCAGCGGCGCCGGCACGACCGGGGTGGACGAGAAGTACGCGGCACAGTACTTCCGGGGCATCGGTGCCGAGATCATGGGCGCCGGGATGTTCGGCCTCCACGCGAACCCGGACGACCCGGAGTGGCGCGGCTGGTGGGGCGAGGAGCCGCCGTTCGAGGTTCCGGTGTTCGTCCTCACCCACACCCCGCGCCCGCCGATCGAGTTCGCGAACGGCACGAGCTTCCGCTTCCTCACCGCGACCCCCGAGGAGGCGCTGCGGGAGGCGGTGGCGGTGGCCGGAGGGAGTGACGTGCGCGTCGGCGGCGGGGCGACCACGGTCCGGGAGTTCCTGCGCGCGGGGCTCGTCGACGACCTGCACGTGGGCATCACCCCGATCCTCACCGGCAGCGGGATCCGTCTGTGAGACGACCTGCGCGGCCTCGAGGCCGGCTATCGCGTGACCTCCGAGGTCGCGGAGTCCGGCGTGACCCACATCACGTTCTCCCGCGAGGGCTGAGGCCCGGCACGCGGTCGCAGATTCGCACCGAGCTCGCACGGATTGCCGGGAGAACCTGCGACCTCGTGCGGAAGTGCGGCTGCGCCCAGGAGAGTCGCGGCATCGGTCTGGAAGGATCGGGGCGTGCATTCCGCGCTCGCTCCCTCCGAAACCGTCCCGTTCTGGGGGCGCCGCTCCGTGGTGCTCTCGGTGTTCCTCATCCCGCTGGCTCTGGCGATATTGCTGTTCACCGTCGAGTCCGGCCCCGTCTTCCTCCTGTGTCTCGTGGCCGTCCTCCCCGCGGCGGCGGTGACGATGTTCGCCGCGCGCTGGGTCGCTCCGCGGGTCTCGCGCTCCTGGACGTCCTCCATGCTGGCGCCGGCCTGGGGCGCCGGTGCTGCTGTGCTCATCGCCACCGGGCTCGGCGCGTGGTCTTCCGAGCAGGCGCTGTACGTCGACGATCAGGGCATCCTGCGCGAGGCGATCCCCTCGACGTGGGTGCTGACGCCCATCGTGGAGGAGCTCGGGAAGGGTCTCGGGGTGCTGCTCATCCTCGTGCTCGCCCGGCGCGTCGGGCGCCGCGGCGTACTCTTCGGCGCGATGGCCGGGGCGCTGGTCGGCGTGGGCTTCGCGGCGGTGGAGGACGCCTCCGCCATCGCGGCTGACATCGCGGCGAACGATGTCGGCTACGGCGTGGTGACGTGGATCGTCCGCACGCTCACCTTCCCCACGCATGCCGCTCTCACCGTCTGGACCGGGGCGGCGCTCGGCCTCGCGCTGGATGCCCGTCGCGCCTGGTCCCGCCCGCTCGTCGCGCTCGCCGGACTCACGGTGGCCATCGGAGCCCACGCCGCGATCAACTACGGGAACCTCGCCGGCGCCACCGATCAGGCCTCGTTCTTCACAGCCTTGGGCACGGCACTTGGTTGGATCGCGGTGTCGACGGTCCTCGCCGTGACCCTCCGCCTCGTGCTGACCCGCCGCGGAGCCTGAGCCCTCGCGGATCGCGTGCACAGCTTCGGACATCTCGACCGACACGCCGACGTGGGGGCTGAACGACGGCGAGTCGAGCCCCGGCTCCGAAGCTGTGCCCGGACGGGCGGCGGCGTCGTGGGGTGCTTCAGATGTCGCTGAAGTCGTTGCCACCGGTGCTGAGGCGGCTCACGATGTCGCCGGTCATCGTGAGGTCGACGTACTCCACACCGACCTCGCCGGGGTTCACGAGCGAGGAGGTGCCGGGGACTTCCCGCACGCCGATGCTCAGGTAGTCGGCGACGCCATCGCCGTCCTCATCCCACCCGTCCACGGCCCCTGCGGCCATCGCCTCAGCGCGCGTCGAGCCGATGCCGATACCCTCCGGAGTCCGGACGATCACTCCCGGCGCGTCTGCCGACACGACGAGGTCGATGCGGGTGTCGCGGACCGTGGCCTTCGTTCCCGGCCAGTCGTAGCCGGCGTACACGGCGCCGTACGGACCCTCCACGGGTGCCTCCGTCGGCGCCGCTCCGAACGCATCGGTGAGGGCCGCGAGGGCGCCGTCGGCGTCGTCGTACGCGAGGACCGGGCCGTCATCGATCGAAAGGCCGTCAACCGAAATCTCGACGACACGGTCCGCGGGCGTCGCGGGGGGAGAGGCGATGATGGATGGCGACGGCGATGGCGACGGCACTGGTCCACCGCCCTCCGTGCTCTCGGGCGCGCAGGCGGTGAGGGCGAAGCCCAGGACTGCAGCTGCGGTGGAAGCGATCACGAGCCGAGAGGGGTGGGGCATGGCTTGAGCCTAGAGTGAGCGCGGGATCGACCGGCGGACGGAGGCTGAACCGTTATCGGTGGGGGATCCGTGCGCGAAGAGCGGGCGCCGCCCGGGGAGAACCCCGGACGACGCCCGCTGACGGGCTACACCGTTTCGATCGTCTCCACCGTGGCATCCCGGCGGCGGCGACGCAGGGCGAACAGGCCGAGGCCGGCGGCGAGCAGCACGACCGCGCCGATGACGAACGGCGTGCTGTCGGCACCGGTCGTCGCGAGGTCACCGTCCGTCGCACCACCCGAGTCGCTCTCACCGGGGACGATCGCTCCGCCACCGGCCGCCGCGGTCACGGTCAGGGAGGCCGTCACCTCTGAGCCGTCGGGGAGGATCACGGCGAGGGTGTGCGCACCCGCCGGGGTGCCCGCCGGGATGGTGACGGTGCGCGCGAACGTGCCGTCCGCCGCGACCGTGACCGTACCGAGCGAGACCGGGTCGGACCGCAGCTCGAGCGCGAGCTCGGCGCCCTCCGCGAAGCCGCTGCCCGACACGGCGAGCGTGCCGCCGGCGGTGACCGAGGACGCGCCCAGCTCGACGGTCGCGGGCTTCTCGGGCTCCGGCTCCTCCGTGACCGGTGGGGTGACGCCGGCCTCGGTCACCCACTTCTCGCCCGCGTCGGACTTGGTCACGGTGAACGTGTCGTAGACCGCGCCGACGGGGAGGTCGGTCGTGGCGTCCGGCTGCTTCTCGGCGAGGTACGACCGGTAGACGAGCTGGTTCTTCGAGACATCGATCACCTGGTAGGTCGTCACGCCCTGACCGCGCAGCACCTGGGTCGCGCCGTTGTTGGTCCAGACGTTCTTCTCCGGGGTCTCCAGGTCGTAGTGCTTGGCGCCGGAGTTCGACACGACGTACACCGGCCCCGTGGTCAGACCGGGAGTGTCCGTGGCGTCCGTGTTCACGAAACCGCGGGCATACGTGTGGTCGTGGCCCATGAGCACGAGGTCGATGTCGTTGCGCTGGAAGACGGGCAGCCACTCGGCACGGAGCACCGGCTCGTCACGACCGGCCGACGCCGAGAACACCGGCTGGTGGAACGTGACGACGTTCCACTTCGACGGGCTGTTCTGCAGCAGCAGGTCGAGCCACGCCGCCTGGAAGCGCGTCCACAGCGTGCCGATCTGCGACGACGGGCATTCCGCGCCCGTGCAGGACGGGAGCCCGGCCGGCGTGAGGAAGGTCGTGTCGCGCGTCGCGTTCAAGGTGATGAAACGGACGCCCTGGTAGTCGGTGTAGTAAGCGGTCTCTGCGGCGAACGAGCTCCAGTGGTCGAAGAACGCGCGGTACTGCTGCGCCACCTCGGAGTCGCCCTTCGCCAGGTTCGCGAGTTCCCCGATCGAGCTCGTGGACGGGTTGTTGTGCGGGTACTCGAACGCGGCCTTCCAGGCGGTGAGGAGCTTGTCCCCCGAGTACTCGTGGTTGCCGGGGGCGGCCATGACGTTGGTGCGCACGGCGGAATCCTCCATGCCCTTGAACCAGTTCAGCCACTCGTTCTCGTTGCTGGACGTGTTGATGAGGTCTCCGGCGTGCACGGAGCCGATCGATCGCGGGGCGTGAGCCTCTGCCTGCTTCACGACGCTCGGCCACGTGGTGTCGAGACCGATTTGGGCGTCGCCGTAGTAGATGAACTGGAAGTCGCTCGCCTTCGGGTCCGCGGTGCGGAACTCGTGCCAGTCGCTCCAGCTGCCGGGGAGGCCGACACGGTAACGGTACGCGCTGGCCGGGGTGAGGTCGGTGACCGTGGCCGAGAAGTGCTTGTTCGGGTTGCCGTTCACCACTCCGGCGTCATAGGCGTCGACCGTCCGGGTGGCCCCACCTGCTGCGGGGCCGATCTCGACCTGACCTGCCGTGTGCGACGGGTCGCCCGCGAGCCAGGAGAACGACTGCGACACCTCCGGCTTCTCGGTCGGGGTGAGGATGACGCGGGTCGGCGGGGCGACGACGGGAGTGCCGGGGTCGGAGGCCTTCACGAGGGTCAGCGACGACATGTCGAAGTAGATGTCGGAGCTCGACGCGCGGTCCTGGAACAGCGACACGGCGATGGTGTTCGTGCCGTCGCGGAGCAGGTCGCCCTCGGCGCTGAACGTGCTGGTCAGGGGGTCGCCGTTGGAGTCTCCGGCGTACTCGACGTTGGTGGTGTCGGTGATGCGGCCGTCGACGTAGCGGGCGACCTCCTCGCCGTTGATCCACACGATGATCGCGTCGTCGAAGGTGACGGTGCTCTGCAGGGCGGCGACCTGCTCGGCGACGCCGGCCTCCAGCTCGAAGGTCGTGCGGAAGAAGTACGTCGGCACCGTCGGTGCCTTCACCCCGTCGAGGTAGTGGTTGAGGAGTGTCTTCGGGGTCTGCGGTCCCACCGGCGCGAGGGCGCCGTTCTTGGCACCGAAGCTGCCCGGTGCGGTCTTCCAGGCGCTGTCATCGTACGCGGGCAGGGTCCAGTCGCGCAGCGCGGCCGGGGCGGGCGACGGGTCGGAGCCGTCGTCGAGGTAGTGCCAGGGGGTGTCGCCGGTGAGGAGCGAGCCGGTCGGCACTTCCGGGTCGGGCGCGGCGAGGGCCGCGGGGGCGACGACGGCGCCGCCGAGCACGGCGAGCAGCGCGACGGACGTCAGTCCGCGACGCCGCCACCGCACCGCAGGGGTGGGGGAGGTCATGTCTGTCCTTCGTGGGTGGGTGTCCGTGCTCAGCCGCACGGGGCGCCCCCAGCCCAGCGGAGCCGGATGACCGGGGTCTGACATCAAGACGACCGGGAGGTGAACGCGGGCGCGTCAGGGGGCGGCCGGTACGCTGGAACCCATGCTCAACATGGCCGACGGCCTCGCGCGTCTCGGCGCGCTCGCCGAGAATCCCGTCGTCCGTACCCTCGCGGAGGCCTTCGACGAAGCCGGTTTCGAGCTCGCCGTCGTGGGCGGTCCGGTGCGCGATGCGCTGCTCGGGCGGCAGACGCACGACCTCGACTTCACGACGAGTGCGTCGCCGGATCAGATCCTCGCGATCGTGAAGCCGGTGGCATCCGCGCACTGGGACATCGGTCGGGCCTTCGGGACCATCGGTGCCCGGGTCCGGGGCGAGCAGGTCGAGATCACGACCTATCGGGCGGACAGCTACGACGGCGTGACGCGCAAGCCGACGGTGGAGTTCGGCGACTCGATCGACGGCGACCTCGTCCGCCGCGACTTCACGGTCAACGCGATGGCCCTCCAGGTGCCCGCGGTGAAGCTCGTCGATCCGACCGGCGGGGTCGAGGACCTCGTGGCGGGGGTACTGCGGACGCCGACGGATCCTCGGGTGTCGTTCGGCGACGACCCGCTCCGGATGCTGCGGGCCGCCCGGTTCAGCGCGCAGCTCGGCTTCACGGTGGAGGAGGACACAGAGCGGGCGATCACCGAGCTCCGCGAGACGCTGAAGATCGTGAGCCCCGAGCGCGTGCAGTCCGAGCTCGTGCGCCTCATGCAGACCGACGACCCCGTCCGCGGCATCCGGGTGCTGGTGGAGACCGGACTCATCGACGAGTTCCTCCCCGAGGTGAGCGCTCTCAAGCTCGAGGTCGACGAGCACCACCACCACAAGGACGTCTACGAGCACTCCCTCACGGTGCTCAGCCAGGCCATCGCGCTCGAGCATGCCCGGAACCCCGGGGCGGCGCCGGACGTGCCGCTGCGGATCGCAGCTCTGCTCCACGACATCGGCAAACCCCGCACGCGCAAGCTCGAGCCGGGCGGTGCGGTGACGTTCCACCACCACGACGTGGTCGGCGCGCGCATGGCCCGCAAGCGGCTGCAGGCGCTGCGCTTCGACTCGGCGACCACCGATGCCGTCGCGACCCTGATCGAGCTGCATCTTCGGTTCTTCGGCTATGCGGAGGGGGCGTGGACGGATGCCGCCGTGCGCCGCTACGTCCGCGATGCCGGCGATCTGCTGGAGCGCCTGCACATCCTCACCCGCGCCGACGTCACCACGCGGAACAAGCGCAAGGCCGCCCGGCTCGCCGCCGCCTACGACGACATCGAGTCACGGATCGCGGCGCTCCGGGAGCAGGAGGAGCTCGACGCGATCCGTCCGGAGCTCGACGGCAACCGCATCCAGGAGGTCCTCGGCATCAAGCCGGGCCGGGAGGTCGGCGAGGCGTACCGGTTCCTCCTCGATCTGCGCCTCGACGAGGGTGTGCTGGGCGAGGCCGTCGCGGAGCAGCGTCTCCGGGAGTGGTGGGCGTCGCGCGGTTGACTCCTGCCGGCCCACCCCCTTCCGTGCGTCCCGGCCCCTTACGGCCGCACGCAGGGGGCCGGGAGGACCGGAGAGGGGTGGGTCGACCTCAGTTGACGATGGCGGCGGCGTCCGGGGGGAGTGTCAGGGACGTGGAGGAGCGCGTCAGGGCGGCGGTGGCGAGGAGGAGGTCGGCCGTAGCGGGGACACTGAACGTCGCGGGGGTGGGGGAGAGGTTCACGAGCACCGACACTCCTCCTCGGTCGATGCGGTAGACACGGTGCTCGGGGCGGCCGTCCGTCTCCCGGACCTCGACCGTCGTGTGCGCGGAGTCCGGGTCGGTGAGCTCCGGTAGCGCTCGCCGCAGTCGTGCCAGGTCGCGGTACAGCGACAGGAGCCGGGAGTGCTCCGGGGCCTCGGCCTCGGCCCAGTCGAGGTGCGAGCGGTGGAAGGTCTCGGGGTCCTGCGGGTCGGGCACCGCATCCGGATCCCATCCCATGCGGGCGAACTCCGCCGTGCGGCCCTCGGCCACGGCGCGTCCGAGCTCGGGTTCGGGGTGGGACGTGAAGAACTGCCAGGGGGTCGTGGCGCCCCACTCCTCACCCATGAACAGCATCGGGGTGCCCGGGGCCGTCAGGGTGAGCACGGCGGCCACCGCGAGCCGATCGGGGGACAGGGTGGCAGGGAGCCGATCCCCGGCGGCGCGGTTCCCGATCTGATCGTGATCCTGCGCGAAGGTCACCAGCCGCCAGCTCGGCACCTCGGCCGGGATCGGGGACCCGTGCGGACGGTCGCGGAAGGACGAGAAGGAGCCGTCGTGGAAGAAGCCGCCCTCCGTCACCTTGGCCACCGCCTCGTCTGCGGCGAAGTCGGTGTAGTACCCGGCGGTCTCTCCAGTGAGCGCGACGTGCACGGCGTGGTGCCAGTCGTCGGACCACTGCGCGGTGAGCCCGTAGCCCCCGGCTTCCCGCGGCAGGATGAGCGTCGGATCGTTGAGGTCTGACTCCGCGATGAGGCTCAGCGGCCGGTTCTGCTGCGCGGAGAGGGCGTCCACGCGTTCGGCGAGCTCCCGCAGCAGGTGCACCGGCCGCCGGTCGTGGAGGGCGTGCACGGCATCGAGCCGGAGTCCGTCGACGTGGAAGTCGCGCAGCCACATCAGGGCGTTGTCGAGGATGTACTCCCGCACGGCGTCCTCGTCGAGGTTCACCGAGTCGCCCCAGGTGGTGCTCTCGCCCTCGCGCAGGTACGGACCGAAGAGCGGGAGGTAGTTGCCGCTCGGGCCGAGGTGGTTGTAGACGACGTCCTGCACGACGGCGAGCCCGTGCGCGTGGGCGGCGTCGACGAAGCGCTGATAGGCCGCGGGGCCGCCGTACTCCTCCTGCACCGCATACCAGAGCACGCCGTCGTATCCCCAGTTCCAGGCGCCGTTGAAGGCGTTGACGGGCAGCAGCTCGACATGGGTGACGCCGAGGTCGACGAGATGCGCCAGGCGGCCGACCGCCGCGTCGAGCGTGCCCTCCGGTGTGAAGGTGCCGAGGTGCAGCTCGTAGATCAGCCCGCCCGCGAGCTGCCGTCCGGTCCAGGAGGCGTCGGTCCACGCGAAGGCTGCGGGGTCGAACGCCGCCGAGGCCCCGTGCACGCCGTCCGGCTGCCGCCGCGAGCGAGGGTCAGGGCGGAGGTCGTCGCCGTCGTCGAGGACGAAGCCGTAGCGCTCACCGTCCGCGAGGACGAGGTCGGTGGTCCAGCGCCCCTCTGCCCCCGCCGTGAGTGCGCGCTCCTCCACGGTGGTGCCCGCGTCGTCGAGGCGTCGTACCCGCACACGGGTCGCCCGCGGCGCCCACACCGAGATCATCGGGCCAGCTCGATCAGCGCGACGGGGTAGGTGTCGAGGAGTTCCGCCAGTCGCACGGGCCCGGGCGGGATCCGCCGGCCGGTGAGGAGGTCGGTCCCCGGCAGCTCGGGGCGCATCATGACCGTGTCGCCCCAGCCCCCGCGGCGCGCCAGCGCGACCGGCAGCCGTGTGGCCACGGCGGTTGCGCCGCCGCGGTGCACGGCGATCGCGTGGTCTGCGGCCTCACCTTCGACGACGGCCGGCCGGTAGAAGCGGAACAGCTCCGGATTGTCCCGCCGCAGTCGCAGTGCCCGCGAGGTCACCAGCAGCTTCGCGGCGCCGGAGTCGTCGATCGGTGGGACCACACCGCGGGCGTGGTCCGCGTCGAGCTCCCGCAGCATCCGGGCGCGCAGAGCGAAGTCGACGGGTCGACGGTTGTCGGGGTCGACGAGCGAGAGGTCCCACAGCTCGGTGCCCTGGTACACGTCAGGCACGCCGGGGCCGGTGAGCTGCAGCAGCTTGGCGGAGAGGGAGTTGGAGCGCCCCGCATCGACGATCTCGGCCACGAAACGGTCGAGGATCGGCGCGGCCTCTCCCTCGACGGACCGGGCGATCGCGGCCAGGCCCTCTTCGAACTCCGCATCCGGATGCTGCCAGGTCGTCCCCTCCGCGGCCTCACGCGCGGCCTTGGTGGCGTAGGCGAGTAGCCGGTCGGAGGGCAGCGGCCAGGCGCCGACCGCGGCCTGCCAGATCAGCGCGTCGAGCGGGCCGTGCCCGGTGGTCGCCACGTCGCGTAGCTCGGCCAGCACCTCGGCCCAGCGCTCCGGGATCTCCGAGAGCACCGACAGGCGCGCGCGCACGTCCTCCGAGCGCTTCGTGTCGTGCGTGGAGAGCGTCGTCATCGAGTGCGGCCACGCCGCCAGCCGCGCCCGCTGCGCGTCGTGGAACTCCTCGACCGACAGCGCGGGGAGGGACGGGTCGGCGCCGACCTCGGTCAGTGTTCCGAGGCGGGTGAACCGGTAGAACGCTGTGTCCTCCACACCCTTCGCCATCACGGCGCCGCTCACCTGCGGGAATCGCTGCGCGACCTCGAGGCGCGGATCGTTCAGCAGCGGCTCCAGCGCTGTGAACGCGGTCGCGAGGTCGGGGCGTCGGCGACGGGCCTCCGCGAAGGCGGCGCGCAGGTGTTCGCGGCCCTCCGGGAGATAGGAGCGATACACGGGGAAGCAGGCGAGGAGCTCGGCCAGCGCGTCGTCGGCGTGCACGATCCCGTGGGGGAGCGTACGCACCAGTCGGCGCACCTCGGCGGCCAGGAGGGTGTCCGCGATCATCCGCTTCGTGTCGTGGATGAGGTCGTGCCAGGGGAGCGCGTCCGGGAGACCGGTCTCCGCGCGGAGCCTGGCATCCAGCCGGTCCAGCGCCGCGACGCCCTCCGCGTCGACGAACAGGCGGTCGAGCTCGGCCAGCGCGTCGTATCCGGTGGTGCCGTCGGTCCGCCACCAGGCCGGCAGGGCCTCGCCCGGCTCCAGGATCTTCTCGACGAGCGTGTACGCGCGTCCGGTCGCGTCGGCGAGCTGCTCCAGGTACGCGCCGGGGTCGACGAGGCCGTCCGGGTGATCCACCCGCAGACCGTCCGCGAGGCCCTCCCGGATCCAGCGCAGGATCTCCCGGTGCGACTCGGCGAACACCTCGGGCCGTTCGACCCGGATGCCGGCGAGTTCGGAGACGGCGAAGAACCGGCGGTAGGTGAGGTCGGTGTTCTGGTCCTGCCAGAACCGCAGCTCGTAGTTCTGGGCGCCCAGGAGCGCCGGGAGATCATCCGCCAGTGCCGCGGTGCCGGGGGCGAGGGGCAGCTCATGCTCGAAGTAGCGCAGAACGCCGTCCGGCGCGTCGGCGGCCGGCGTGGTGTCGACCACGAGCTCGCCGTTCGCGACGACCTCGTCCGGGCTCGCGCCCAGCAGCGGCAGCAGGAGACGCCCGCCGCCCGCTGCCCAGTCGATGTCGAACGCCGCCGCATGACGGGTCTTCCGGCCCAGCCGCAGCACCTCCCACCACCACGGGTTCTGCCGCGGCACGGCCACCCCCACGTGGTTGGGCACGATGTCGACGAGGATGCCGAGGCCTCCCGCCCGTGCGGCCGCCGCGAAGCGGACGAGCCCCTCCGCGCCGCCGCGGTCGGGATCGATGCGGCCGTGGTCCACGACGTCGTAGCCGTGGTTCGAGCCGCGGGTCGCCGCCAGCAACGGTGACAGGTAGGCCCACGAGGCGCCGAGCTCGGCGACGTATCCGGTCACCCCCGCGGCCGCGTCCAGGGGGAAGTCCTCGCTGATCTGCAGGCGATACGTCGAGACCGGTCTGTCGGTCATGACGCAGCCTGCTCGCTCTGCGCGCGGAGCGAGGCATCGACGGAGTCATCCGTGTCGACGGGCTCGCCGTCGAGTTCCTGCAGCACGAGCATGGCCTTGCCCTCGAGCGGCACGCTGTCCCGCGCCCGGAGCTTCCGGTCACCGAGTTCGCCGGCGGTGTCCACGGAGACGAGCCATTCCGCGCCGTGCCGGTCGTCCGGCAGGGCGAGGTCGACGGGCTCGTCGCCGCTGTTGAAGTAGACGAGGAAGTTCACGTCCTCCACGGGACGTCCGCGGCGGTCGTTCTCGCGGATGCCGCGGCCGTTCAGGAACATGCCCACGGAGCGTCCGAAGCCCGAGTCCCAGTCCTCCGGCGTCATGCGGGCACCGTCCGGGCGCAGCCACACGACGTCGGGGATGCGCTCGCCGTCCTCGTCCTCGTCTGCGACCGGGCGTCCGTCGAAGAAGCGGCTGCGGCGGAAGGTCGGGTGCTCGTGCCGGAGCCGCGCGACCGCCGCCGTGAACTCCACGAGCGGCAGGTCGGCGGCCTCCCAGTCGATCCACGTGAGCTCGTTGTCCTGCGCGTAGCCGTTGTTGTTGCCGTGCTGCGTGCGGCCGAGTTCGTCGCCGTGGGAGATCATCGGCACGCCCTGCGAGAGCAGCAGGGTCGCCAGGAAGTTCCGCTGCTGACGCGCGCGCCGCCGGTTGATGTCGATGTCGTCGGTCGGTCCCTCCGCGCCCATGTTGTCGGAGCGGTTGTGGGATTCGCCGTCGTTGTTGTCCTCGCCGTTGTCCTCGTTGTGCTTCTCGTTGTACGACACGAGGTCCCGCAGCGTGAAGCCGTCGTGGGCGGTGACGAAGTTGATGGAGGCGACCGGGCGCCGGCCGGAGTGCTCGTACAGGTCGGCGGAGCCGGTGAGGCGGGAGGCGAACTCGCCGAGCGCCTGGGGCTCGCCGCGCCAGAAGTCGCGCACGGTGTCGCGGTACTTGCCGTTCCACTCCGTCCACTGCGGCGGGAAGTTCCCGACCTGATAGCCGCCGGGGCCGATATCCCACGGCTCGGCGATGAGCTTCACCTGCGAGACGATCGGATCCTGCTGCACGAGCTCGAAGAAGGCCGCGAGGCGGTCGACGTCGTAGAACTCGCGGGCGAGGGTCGCCGCGAGGTCGAAGCGGAAACCGTCGACGTGCATCTCGGTCACCCAGTAGCGCAGCGAGTCCATGAGCAACTGGAGCGCGTGCGGGTTGCCCGCGTTCAGGCTGTTGCCCGTGCCCGTGTAGTCCGTGTAGTACCGCTTATCCTCTTCGAGCCGGTAGTACGCCTCGTTGTCGATCCCGCGCATGGAGAGCGTCGGCCCGAGGTGGTTGCCCTCAGCGGTGTGGTTGTAGACGACGTCGAGGATGACTTCGATGCCGGCCTCGTGGAGCGCGCGCACCATGGCGCGGAACTCCTGCACCTGCTGGCCGTCCTGGCCGCCGGCGGCATAGGCGTTGTGCGGGGCGAAGAATCCGAGGGTGTTGTAGCCCCAGTAGTTCGACAGGCCCTTGTCCTGCAGCACCGAGTCATTGACGAATTGGTGCACCGGCATCAGCTCCAGGGCCGTGACGCCGAGGCGCTGGAGATGCTCGATGACCGCCGGATGCGCGATGCCGGCGTAGGTGCCGCGCAGCTCCTCCGGGACCTCGGGGTGCCGCTGGGTGAGCCCCTTGACGTGGGCCTCGTAGATGACCGTCTCCGCGTACGGGGTCTTCAGCGGACGGTCGCCGCCCCACTCGAAGAACGGGCTGACGACCACGCCCTTCGCCATCGCGGTCGCGGAGTCGTCGTCGTTGCGGGAGTCGGGGTCGCCGAAGTCGTAGCCGAAGAGGGACTGGCCCCAGTCGATCTCACCGGCGACGGCCTTCGCGTAGGGGTCGAGGAGCAGCTTGTTCGGGTTGAAGCGCTGTCCCTGCGCGGGATCGTACGGACCGTGCACACGGTAGCCATAGCGTTGCCCCGGCTGCACCGTGGGCAGGTAGCCGTGCCAGACGAACGCGTCGACCTCGGTGAGCGGCACTCGTGTCTCCGTGCCGTCCGCGTCGAAGAGGCAGAGTTCCACGCGCTCCGCGCCCTCGCTGAAGAGCGCGAAGTTGGTGCCCTGACCGTCGAAGGTGGCCCCCAGCGGGTACGCGGACCCGGGCCAGACCTCGCCGCTCATCCGGCGAGGGCGTGGTCGCGCGAACCCGCGGCCATGGCACTGACGATGCTGACGGCATGGTCGTAGTCGTACACCTGAGCGATCTCCACAGCCCGAGGATACGGGTGTCCGAGGTAGCAGACGTAGAGCGGCGGCACGACCTCGATGTATCCGACGGGAGCGTCGTGCGCGACGACGTACCGGTCGAAGTCGATCCGCTCGCAGGCCGGCTCGGTCGCGGCGGGGTGGGCCGCGTCGGCGCGCTGCGAGGAGCCAGTGCTGGTGGGGGTGTGGACGTTCATGGCGCCTCCTGACTCGTGATGGGACCACGATAGGAACCGGGAACAGATTCGAGAACGGTATTGCCATCCGGGCCTCGACCGGCTACGCACCCGATGACGGCGGGATCACTCCCTGTTGCCCTGACCACTGCCGCGGCCGCTGTTCCGCCCGGTCGATCCTGCTCGTACACTGAGGGCACGCTCTCGACTCCAGAAACGGAGAACGCGTGTCTGCGACGTGGCACGATCCGCGGGAGGCGTCGCCGACGGCGTCTCGCCTCCTCGTCGAGCGTGCGCACGAGGAGCTCATCGCCGGCAATCTCGACGACCACCGCCTCCGCGAGGTGCGGCCACTCGTGCGGGAGTCGTGGGAGCGGTCCTGGCGCCGCCGTGTCGGTCCGGAGGCGCTGCCACCGCTCGACCTGTTCGAGGACGAGCTCGACGCCTATCGTCTGACTCACCCGCTCGCCTCCGCGATGGAGATGATCCGCGCGCTGCTGCTTCCCGGCGACTCCGAGGACTCGGGGGTCGTGATCGCCGTCGGAGATCAGGCAGGGCGCCTGCTGTGGATCGAGGGCGATGCGCAGCTTCGGTCCCTCACCGAGGGCATGGGGTTCGTGGCCGGCGCGAACTGGGCGGAGGACGCCGTCGGCACGAGCGCCCCGGGCACGGCGCTCGCCCTGGAGCGGTCGGTGCAGATCCGTGGGGCCGAGCACTACAACCGCCTGGTGCACCCGTGGTCGTGCAGTGCGGCGCCCGTGCGCGACCCGGAGACGCAGCGGGTCCTCGGCGTGATCGACATCACCGGCGGACCCGAAGTGGTGACCCCGCAGGCGCGACTGCTCGTCGACGCGACGGCGCGGGCGGTCGAGTCCGAGCTCCTCGTGGCGCGGCTGCAGCGACGAGCGGAGCCTCCGGCTCGACGCCTGCCGGGCAGGACCCCGCCGGAACCCCTCGCTCGCGCGCGACTGCAGGTGCTCGGACGCGACCGTGCCCGGTTGGAGACCGCGTCGGCACACGAGGAGGCCGTCACCGAGCTCAGCGCCCGGCACGCGGCCATCCTCCTGATGCTGGCCGTGCACCGCCAGGGCCTCTCCGCCGACCGGCTCGCGGAGCTCGTCTACGGTCCCGGGGTCTCGCCGGACACCCTGCGGCCGGAGATGGTGCGCCTGCGCAAGGTCCTGGAGCGGGCGGCCCCGGATCTCGTGCCGGAGTCCCGCCCGTATCGCCTTCCGGTGCCGCTGGAGACCGATGCTCAGGACGTGCTGTCCCTCCTTGATCGCGGCGCCCACCGGGTCGCGCTGACGGCCTACCGGGGGCCGGTGCTGCCGGATTCGACTTCGCCCGGCGTCGAGGAGTTCCGCGATTCGGTCCGTGCGGCGCTGCGGGAGGTGATGCTGTCGGGGGCGAGTCTGGACGTGCTGCTCGCCTATGCGGACACCCCCGAGGGGAGCGAGGACGCGGAGGTGCTGCGGCTCGCGCTGGAGATGCTGCCGGCGCGCTCGCCGCGTCGTGCCGGTCTCGTGACGCGGATCGAGCGCCTCGGCTGATTCGAATCGCCCGATTGGTGCCATTTCGGCCGCGGATGCAGCCAGGTGAGCGATTCGAACGGGGCGCAACCGGCTGCAACGTTGCGCATCGGGAGTGCAACGGGGAGCGGCCTAGCGTCGAGGGAACACCGCGGCATCGACGCCGCGGCGCCCCCGTCGAAGGAGACCCCATGACCATCGTCGAAGAAGACGTGTCCCTCGCCTACGCCGCCCCCGGACAGCCCGGAGCGGTCGCGAACTACCGGCCCCGCTACGGTCACTACATCGGCGGCGAGTTCGTCGAGCCCGCCAAGGGCCAATACTTCGAGAACATCAGTCCCGTCAACGGCAAGCCCTTCACCGAGGTCGGCCGCGGCACCGTCGAGGACATCGACCGCGCCGTCGACGTCGCCTGGAAGGCCTTCAGCGCCTGGGGCAAGACCAGCCCCGCGGAGCGCTCCGTGATCCTGAACCGCATCGCCGACCGGATGGAGCAGCACCTCGAGGAGATCGCGGTCGCGGAGACGTGGGAGAACGGCAAGCCCGTGCGGGAGACCCTCGCCGCCGACATCCCGCTCGCGATCGACCACTTCCGCTACTTCGCGGGGGTGCTCCGCGCGCAGGAGGGCGGCATCAGCCAGCTCGACGAGAACACCGTCGCGTACCACTTCCATGAGCCGCTCGGCGTGGTCGGGCAGATCATCCCCTGGAACTTCCCGATCCTCATGGCCGTGTGGAAGCTGGCGCCGGCGCTCGCCGCGGGCAACTGCATCGTCATCAAGCCCGCGGAGCAGACCCCCGCGTCGATCCTGTTCCTGTTCGACATCATCGGCGACCTGCTGCCGGCCGGGGTCGTGAACATCGTGAACGGCTTCGGGATCGAGGCCGGCGCGCCGCTCGCGCAGCACAAGCGCATCCGCAAGGTCGCCTTCACCGGCGAGACCACGACCGGCCGCCTCATCATGCAGTACGCCTCGCAGAACCTCATCCCGGTCACCCTGGAGCTCGGCGGCAAGAGCCCGAACGTCTTCTTCGAGGACGTCGCCCGCTCCACGAGCGACCCGTTCTACGACAAGGCGCTCGAAGGCTTCACGATGTTCGCGCTCAACCAGGGCGAGGTCTGCACCTGCCCGTCACGCGCCCTCATCCAGCGCTCGATCTACGACGGCTTCCTCGCCGACGGCCTCGAGCGTGTGGAGAAGGTCGTGCAGGGCAATCCGCTCGACCCTGCGACGATGATCGGCGCGCAGGCCTCGAACGATCAGCTGGAGAAGATCCTCAGCTACATCGACATCGGCAAGCAGGGCGGGGCCCGGCTGCTCACGGGAGGCGAGCGCGCCGACCTCGGCGGCGACCTCAGCGAGGGCTTCTACGTGCAGCCGACCGTGTTCGAGGGGACGAACGACATGCGGATCTTCCAGGAGGAGATCTTCGGTCCTGTGCTCTCGGTCACCTCGTTCGACGACTTCGACGACGCGATCTCGATCGCGAACGACACCCTGTACGGGCTGGGGGCCGGTGTATGGAGTCGCAGCGGCGACACCGCGTACCGCGCGGGCCGGGCGATCGAGGCTGGTCGCGTGTGGACGAACACCTACCACCAGTACCCGGCGCATGCCGCGTTCGGCGGGTACAAGCAGTCGGGGGTGGGCCGCGAGAACCACAAGATGATGCTCGACCACTACCAGCAGACGAAGAACCTCCTCGTCTCGTACGCGGAGGGCCCGATGGGCTTCTTCTGATCCGCCCGAGCCCGAGTGTCGGGCGGCGCGCGCCGCGCCGTCCGGCACTCGGCATTCCGGAAGGAGTCCCATGGCCAGTCAAACCACGCCCGCCCGCGTCGCGGTGACCGACCCCGCCGCCGCGCTCGTCCGCGAACTCACCGCGCAGCACGGGCCGCTCATGTTCCACCAGTCCGGCGGCTGCTGCGACGGCTCCGCCCCCATGTGCTACCCCGTGGGGATGTTCCTCACCGGTCCCGGCGACGTGCTCCTCGGCACCCTCGACGTCGGGCTCGACGATCCGGTCGAGGTCTACATGTCGGCCTCGCAGTTCGAGTACTGGAAGTTCACGCACCTCACCATCGATGTCGTGCCGGGACGCGGCGCCGGGTTCAGCGTCGAGGGCCCGACGGGGATGCGGTTCCTCATCCGGTCGCGAATGCTCGACCCCGCCGAGCTGGCGGGCCTCGGCCTGGCCTGAGGGCCTTCGAATCGCCCGATTGGTCCCATTTCGGCCGGAGATGCAGCTAATCAAGCGACTCGAACGGGATACGCTGGCCCCATCGTGAACGCACCACACCGACCCTCCGTCCTCTTCGTCTGCGTGCACAACGCGGGGCGCTCGCAGATGGCCGCCGGCTTCCTCCGGCACCTCGCCGGCGACCGCATCGAGGTGCGCTCCGCCGGGTCGATGCCCGCTGCCGAGATCAACCCCGTCGCGGTGGCGGCGATGGGGGAGCTCGGCATCGACATCACGGCCGAGCAGCCGAAGGTGCTCACGACCGAGGCCGTGCAGGCGTCGGACGTCGTGATCACGATGGGCTGCGGTGACGCGTGCCCGTTCTTCCCCGGCACGCGCTATGAGGACTGGGTGCTCGATGACCCCGCCGGTCAGGGAATCGATGCCGTCCGGCCGATCCGCGACGATATCCGCGGCCGCATCGAGACCCTCGTGGCCGAGCTGCTCTGACCCGCGCTCAGCCCGCCCCGTCGAGCACCTGTCAGGGGGAGAGCTTCGGCCTGGAGCTCTCTGGCAGCGACGGCACCGGAGTGCCCTGGACCCGGACTGCGGAGTTCAGGTAGAGAGCTGCCACTGCGAGCGCCACCAGGCCACCGATCACGGCCAGCACCGGACTCGGTGAAGCGAATGCTCCGGAGGAGGCCATGATCCCTTGGATCAAGAACATTGCGCTGAGGAGGATTCCGCTCCCTCGTGTGCTGGTCATCTTCCACCAGGGGCGTGGGGCGTCCGACTCTCCGGGGCTACGGAACGTTCGTGCCGCCACGACGACGGCCGCCACGATAACCACGGTGGCCCACACGAATCCGAGTTCGAACCTGAGGACCGTGAGCGGTACGACGGTGAGCACGATCCCGACGATGACGACGAGCAGATACCCGACCTTGGCGGTCAGTGTCTTGATGCGCATGAGTAGCACGTTACGCGTTGGTTGACGAATCGGTCAACGAATGTCCTCGCCGACCTCGTCGTCACGCCGACGGAGAGGCCGCGGCGAGCACAGCACTCCGCAGCCAGGAGCGGTAGCGGTCCGGCGACCAGCCGGACTGCACGACGAGCTGCTGGTGGCTCTCGGGCGAGAGCAGGAACGAGAGCACGTCGGCGAGGGTGTCGCCGTCGCGGTCGGAGGCGACGATGCCCCGGCGCTGCAGTTCCGCCGCGAACCCCCGGTAGTCCGCCGCCCGGTTCGCGAGGATGCGCTGGAGGGCGGCATCGACGACCGGGTCGGAGAGCGCCGCACCCAGGAGGACCGTCCAGAGGGCATGCCCGCGCTCGTTCGCGGCGCCGATCTGCGTGATGACGGCGTCCAGGAAGACGTCGTCGGGCAGGGCCGTCAGTCCCGAACCGGCCTCGGTGTCGGCGAGGGTCTCGGCGGCTTCCGAGCCGGAGAAGGTGACCTCGAAGGCGGCGATGAGCAGTTCCGCCTTCGCCGCCGTGGTCTTCACCGTCTCCGCGGACACCCCGGCCTCCTTGGCGATCGCGGAGATCGTCGTCGCCTGGTATCCCTGCGCGGCGAAGAGGCGGGCGGCCGCCGCGACGATGCGCGCACGGGTCTCCTCGGCCTGGCGGGTCCGCAGGGCGGAGCGGTAGGGGCGCACACTCGACGTCATTGACTTTCCTCAAAGGGTGATGAATACTTCAACGGTACAACCAACCCTATCGAGAGAGCCGCCATGTCCCGTTACCTCCTCACCTGCACTCCCGCTCACGGGCACGTGCTCCCGCTGCTGCAGGTCGCCAGGCACCTGGTCGCGGGCGGGCACGAGGTCCTCTTCCTCACGAGCAGCCGATACGAGGAGCGGGTGACAGCGGCCGGTGCGCTGTTCCGCCCGCTGCCCGCGGAGGCCGACGTCGATCTCGACGACGCGAACGGCGCGTTCCCCGAGCGCGAAGGTCTCACCGGGGCGGCCGCGCTCCGTTTTGATATGAGCACCCTCTTCATCCGCCCGGGTCGGGCTCAGCTCGAGGCCGTGCGCGTCGAGCTGGCGCGGAACCGCATCGACGCGGTCCTCACCGAACCGCTGTTCGTCGGTGCGGCGCTGCTGCAGCGGTTGCCGAAGGCCGAGCGGCCCCCGGTCGTGGTCCTCGGGATCTTCCCGCTCGGCGCTCGCAGCGTCGACACGGCCCCGTTCGGGCTCGGAGTCACGCCGATGCCCGGGCCGTTCGGACGCGTGCGCAACGCCTTCCTGCGTCTGGTGGCGGAGCGCGTGATCTTCGGGGGCGTGCAGAAGGAGGCCGATGCCATGGCGCGCGAGGCCGTCGGCCGCGATCTCGGCGGATTCGTGCTCGACTGGGCGGGCCGCGCCGACGCGTACGTGCAGTTCTCGGTTTCCGCGTTCGAATACCCACGGTCCGACCTCCCGGCGTCCGTGCATTTCGCCGGGCCCCTTCCGGCCGCGCCGTCGACGGCACCGCTGCCGGACTGGTGGTCCGACCTTGACGGTCGGCGGCCCGTGATCCACGTCAGTCAGGGCACCATCGCCAACGCGGACTTCGGTCAGCTCGTGCTTCCCACGATCGCCGGGCTCGCCGCGACCGACGCCCTCGTGGTGGTATCCACCGGCGGCCGTCCTGTCGACGCGCTCCCGGCGGAGCTGCCGGCGAACGTCCGGGTCGCCGAGTACTTGCCCTACGACCGGCTGCTGCCGGAGATCGACGTGTTCGTCACCAACGGCGGCTTCGGCGGGGTGCAGCAGGCCCTGGCCCAGGGCGTCCCGCTGGTGGTCGCGGGTCAGACGGAGGACAAGGTCGAGGTCTCCGCCCGAGTCGGGTGGACCGGCGTCGGCGTCAACCTGCGGACGAATGCGCCGAAGCCGGGACAGGTCGCCGCGGCCGTGCACCGGGTGCTGGTCGAGCCGGCGTTCCGCGACCGCGCACGGCAGGTCGGAGAGGCGATGCGCGCTGCGGACGCCTGGCAGACGCTCGACGCGGTCCTGGCGGGGGAGGCCACTCGGGCCGCACCAGACAGCGCGATGCACCGCTGACTGCCGCGCGGGAAAGTGCATTCCCGCGCATGAACGCAACCGGGTGCAACGTCCGCCGGTATACCATCCGGGTATCGCCACGCAGCGTCAGTCCCCAGCTGACCACGGGCGGGACGGTCGAACCGTCAATGCGGAGGGAACGTCGAATTCCTTTCGATCCCGAGGGGGGATGGGGTGGGCGTCGGTTCCCCAGAACGACACCCACCCCCACATCGGACCGTCGTCAGTTCCAGCGGCTGAGCATCCAGAAGACCGCGAAGCCGATCACCACGAGGATCGGCACCCACGTGCCCGTGCGCTTGAGGCGCCGACCCTGCGGCGCGACCCCCGGCGGTGGGGTGATCATCCCCGCCGGCGGAGCGAACGGGAGAGCGTGGCCCCCGGGCGCCGCCGCGGCAGCGAGGCGGTCGTCGCGCCACCGCGCCCACTGGTCGAGCTTGGTCAGCAACGCGCCCACCGTCCCGAACAGCCAGGCCCACGTCGCCGGATCGAGTGTGGAGGCCCGGCGGGGCGTGTAGAGGAACAGCCAGTCGTCGACGATCTCGACGTCGAGCTGCGCGGCGTTGTCGATGAAGCGCGCCATGATGTCGGGCGTGAAGAGGTAGAGCGCGTCCTGCTCGTAGCCTTCGGGGCAGTAGAGGGTGAAGTGCTGATCGAAGTCGCCCTCGAGCGACAGACGCTGCGCCCGCTGGAACGATGCCGGCAGGTTGGAGCCGAAGCCGTTGTTGCCCTTCGCGTCGAGCACGATGTTCGGCAGGGGCACATCCAGCTTCACGGCGACGTAGCCCCAGCGATACGTCGTCGAGTTCTTCCCGGACTGCACCGTGTACTGGTAGTTGCCGAACTCCACGAACCGCGGGTGGGTTCCGCGGACGAGGTCGGTGGCCAGGCGCGAACGGCCGAGGTGGAAGATCATTCCGGGGAGCGGCGGATCGTCCACGCGGGGCTCGTACGTCATGCCGTTGGCCTGGGCGAACCGGTGCAGGCGGTACCGAGCGGTGCGCGCGTTGCGGACGCCCATCCAGACGAGCACACCCACTCCCGCCGCCACCAGGAGCAGGAGGACGAGCGGGATCGCCGCGGAGGCGGGGGACCCACTGCCCGCTGCCAGCGCCACCACCACGGAGGCGAGGATCGGGAGCAGCACGACTCCGGCGATCGCCACGGCTACGACGGCGATGATCGACGACACCGCCATGCCGGTCGTCCGCCGGGACCGGAGCTCCGCCGTGAAGGCGCGGACGGCGGCCGGGTCGACCGGATCGGTGAGGGGACGCGCGTCGAACGACGCCGACGCCTGCGGAGACGTCATCGGTTGACCTCGTCGGCGTCCCAGGTGAGGTCGGCGCCCTCGCGAAGCGCCTTCGCCTCCAGACGTTCGTCCGTGCAGATCGCGCGGACGAGGTCGGGCGAGCCCGCGACGATCGTGGAGTCGTAGTCGATCTCCGAGACCATCACCCACGTGCGATCCTTCGGCCACAGGATGTTCGGGCTCTGCGCGGAGGGCGGGAAGCCGTGCTCCTCGCCCACCCGGTCGCGCCACGGCACGCCGAGCACCCAGGCCGGATCGATGAAGTCCCTGGCGCCGCCGGAGAACAGCACGTAGTCGCGCCCGGGGAGCTGCAGCCGCGGCCCTTCGGAGATCTCCCGCGAGAGGATGCCGTCCTGCCAGGTGGGCTTCCGGAAGACGTTGTTGAACGGGTCGTGGATGCTCCGGTCGAGCATCGCCTGATGGTTCGGGTCGTCGCTGAACGTGAGGAACGCGCGGGACGGGCCGTCGCCGAAGAACCCGACGAGGGCGCCGAACCCGTCCCAGAGCGCGACGACCCCGTCGTCCGGGGTCGTGGTGTGGGCGGCGAGGTGCCCGGCCAGGATCGACACGAGGTCGCTGTCGAGCGCACCCTCGAGCGGCGCCGTGAACTCGCGGCCGTCCGGAGCGATGCGGGTCCGCCAATCGGCGTCGACGGGAGTCCGCACGATCCGGTGCCACTGCGCCTCCGCGTGCATCGTCGTGCCGAAGGCGGCGGCGGTCTGCGCCCAGCTGACGCGTACCTCGGAATCCGCTGCCGTGGGACTCTCCCGCACGGTGGCGGGATGGAAGACCCGGGCGTACGCGGGGAAGCCGCGGGGGACGACCGCGTGCATGCTGCCCAGACCGTCGTCGAGGGTCTCGCGCAGCCACGCGCCGACGCCGGGGTCTGCGATCCACTCCATGCGACCACGGTACCGGCCGTGTCCGACGACGCGAGCCGCGGCCGTGGATCCCTCATAATCGAGGGGTGACTGCCACCGCGACCCTCCCTTCCCTCGACGGCCGACGCTTCCGCATGGTCTCGTCCACGACCTCCGCCGTCGATCCCGACGCCCCCAGCGTCTTCGAGTACTTCGAACGCGACGGCGCGATCTGGGGCGGCTACGAGGGCGACACGGTCACCTTCGGGAAGTTCGTGGGCACGCGTACCGGCGACACGATCTGGGTCTCGTTCGTCCACGTGCTCAAGGCCGACGGCACCGTCGTCACCGGGGACGGCGAGAGCGAGCTGGAGCTCACCGACGACGGCCGCATCCGTCTGGTCGAGCACTACGAGATGCACGGCCTTCCGCAGCTGAGCGTCGTCGAGGAGATCCCCGCCGCCTGACCTCAGCGCGGCGGGAGTGCGTCCCGACCGGGGGAGGCCGGCGTCCACCGGGTCATCCCCAGCGGGACCTCGGTCTGCCGCTCCGGCAGGTCGCCGGGCAGCAGGTAGGGCCGCCGGATCACTTCGTCGAGCACGACGACGCTGACCACGGTCCGCACCTCCGGAAGCTGCGCGATGACCCCCGTCGAGAACTCGTGCACGCCGCTCACGTCGACGGCGCGGATGAGCAGCATCGCGTCGTGCTCCCCGGTCGTGATCGCGCACCACTCCACGTCCGGCATCTCGATGATGCGCTCCCGGAACGAGGCCCAGGCCTGCGGCATCACCGTGACGAAGACGAGCGCCCCGATCGACAGCCCGGCCTTCGCCTGATCCACGCGCGCGCTGAATCCGGTGATGACGCCGTCGTGCACGAGCGACTCGACCCGCGTGTAGGCGCTGGCCCGCGAGATGCCGACCTTCTCGGCCAGCGCGGCGATCGAGACGCGACCGTTATCGCGCAGCACATCGAGGATTCTGTACGCCGTCTCATCCAAAGGGGCGGCACTTCGTCCAGATTGCTTCGACGGATCCGCGTCCTTGCTGGACATATTGCTCCTCACATCCGAGGTTCTCGACAATGCGTGCCTGTGTGACGCGCACTTGCTGGACACATCGTCGCATATGATGCGAATCTGATCCCCGGTCGTCCACATCGGTGGCGACCGGACCCGAATGTACTCCTCGCCCTTGGAGGCCCTGATGTCGTCACGCCGTATCACGCCGGTCATCGCGCTCGGAGCCGTCGCGCTCCTGGCGCTCGCAGGTTGCTCGGGAGGGAACTCGGCGAACAACTCCGAGTCGTCCCAGGGCTCCGACTCCCTCGTCATCGACACCGCGTTCTCGATCGAGACGACCGACCCGGGTCACACCTACGACCCGACCGGCAACATGATCGCGAAGGCGCTGTACGAGACCCTCGTCGACTTCGAGGGCTCCGACGTCTCCACTCCGGTCCCTGGCCTGGCGTCGTGGGAGCAGAACGACGAGGCGACCGAGTTCACCTTCACGCTCGACGGCGACCGCGTGTTCTCCGACGGCTCGCCCATCGAGGCGAAGGACGTCGTGTTCTCGCTGCAGCGCATCCAGGGCATGGCAGACGCCAAGCCCAACTTCCTGCTCGGCGGCCTGACGATCGAGGAGGTCGACGACAAGACCATCCGGTTCACCTCGGAGACCCCGCTGCTGCAGCTCCCCGCGATCCTCGCGAACCCGGCGCTCGGCATCGTCAACGCCGACGTCGTCATGGAGAACGGCGGGACCACCGACGGCTCCGACAGCGCCCAGGGCTTCCTCGACGGCGAGTCCGCCGGATCCGGCCCCTTCGTGCTGGACACCCTCGACCTCAGCTCGCAGGTCGTCCTCACCCGCAACGACGAGTACAACGGCGACGAGGAGTCGGCCTACAGCCGCGTCGTCGTGCGCAACGTCTCGGAGAGCGCGACCCAGCTCGCCAACCTCAAGGGCGGCGACTCGATGGTCGCGATGGACCTCAACGGCGACCAGGTCGCGGGCCTCGGCGACGACATCAGCGTCGACTCGGTCCCTTCCGGCCAGACCATCTTCCTGCTGCTCAACCAGGGCGAGGCCGGCGGTGACCTCGCGAACGTGAAGATCGCGGAGGCCATCCGCTACGCGCTCGACTACGACGCGCTGCTCGAGCTCGCGGGCGCCGGCGCCGTGCAGGCCACCGGCGTCATCCCGCCCGGGTTCGAGGGTGCCCTCGACAGCGGCGTGGAGCAGGACCTCGACAAGGCGAAGGCCGCGCTGGAGGAGGCCGGCTACACCGGTCAGACCCTCAAGCTCCAGTTCCCGAACGACTACCCGGTCGGCGGCGTGGAGTTCACGCCGCTCGCAGAGCGCATCCAGGCGCAGCTCGAGGACGCCGGCATCGCCGTCGACCTCGCTCCTGCACCGTTCGCGACCGAGCTCGACGCGTACGTCAACGGCACTGAGGGCTTCGGCCTCTGGTTCTGGGGTCCGGACTACGCCGACTCCGCGAACTTCCTGCCCTTCGCGCCCGGTCTGAAGGTCGGCCTCCGCGCCGGCTGGGCGGCCGAGGCGAACCCGGAGATCGCGGGCATCGCCGCCGGTGCGGCCGCCGCGACCGACGCCGAGCAGCGCACCGAGGCCTTCACGGAGTTCGCCGAGGCCATGCAGGCCGAGGGCCCGTTCGTGCCGCTGATCGTCCCCGGTCGCAACATCTCCTCCGCCTCCAGCGTGTCCGGCGCCGTCTACAACTCCGTGTGGGAGATGGACATCGCCGAGATCACGCCCGCCGGCTGATCGGACGACTCATGACGACAGTGGCCGTGCAGAGGCAGGCGCAGCGGCGCCGCTCGCCTCTCGTCGGGTACCTGCTGCGGCGGGCCGGGACCTCCCTGCTCCTGTTGGTGGGCGTGACCATCGTCACGTTCGCGCTCACCAACCTGGTGCCGGGAGACCCGGTCTCGGCCGCGCTCGGCGAGGGCGCGTCGCAGAACCCCGCGACGCGCGAGGCGTTCATCACGGCGAACGGTCTCGACCAGCCACTGTTCGTGCAGTACTTCATCTATATGGGGAACCTGCTCCGCGGGGACCTCGGCACGGGGGGGGGGGGGGGGGCCCCCCCGCCCCCCCCCCCCCCCCCCCCCCCGGGCCGCCCCCCCCCCCCCCCCCCGCGACGGGGTCAGTTGCCTTCGAGCGCCTGCCGCGGCGCGCTGCCGCCGGCCTTCAGCTCGGCGAGGCGCGCCTCGACCTCGGTGAGCTCCCCGAGGTCCTCGAGGCTCTCGAACTGGGCGTCGAGGCTCGAGGCGGCCAGTTCCGCCTTGCCCTGGGCGAGAGCCTCCTGGCGGCGGACCTTGTCCTCGAACCGTCCCAGCTCGCTGGTGGGGTCGAGCACGTTGATCGAGCTGACCGCGTCCTGCACCTTGGTCTGCGCCTCGGCGACCTTGGCGCGGGCGAGGAGCTCGCTGCGCTTGTTCTTGAGCTCGTTGAGCTTGTCCTTCATGCCGTTCAGGCCGCTCTTGAGCTTGTCGACGATCTCGGTCTGAGCCGCGATCTGCGGCTCGGCGCTCGTCGCCTCCCGCTCGGCGCTGATCTGGCGCTGCAGGGCGATCTTCGCGAGGTTGTCGAACTTGTCGGCGTCAGCGCTGTTGCCCGAGCCGCGCATCTCGTCGGCCTTGCGGCTGGCGGCGAGGGCCTTGTTGCCCCACTCGGTGGCCGCCTGCACGTCTTCCTCGTGGTCGCGCTCCAGCAGCCGCAGGTTGCCGATGGTCTCCGCGATGGCGGACTCGGCGTCGGCGATGCTGTTGGTGTAGTCGCGGACGAGCTGGTCGAGCATCTTCTGCGGGTCTTCCGCAGAGTCCAGGAGGGCGTTGATGTTCGCGCGGACGAGGGTGGAGATCCGTCCGAAGATGGACTGCTTGGTCATGCGTGGTTCCTTTCAGAGGGGCGTCTTCGAGAGCTTGGCGTATGTGTCTGTGCGAGGGATCAGAAGCGTCGACCTCCGGACCGTCCTCGTCCGCCACCGCGGGATCCGCCGCCGCCGAACCCGGAGCTGCGGAAGCCGCCCGAGGAGCGCCAGCCGCTGCTGCGCCGCGAGGAGCCGCCGCCCCCGCCGCCGGCGAGCAGTCCGCCGATGATCCCGCCGAGGATGTCCCCGCCGATGCCGGAGCCGGTGGAGCGGGACCCGGAGCCGCCGAAGACTCCGCCCCAGCCGTCGTCCGCGTAGGCGCCGGGGGAGTACGCGCGCAGGTCGGCCTCCGCCGCGGATGTGGCCTCGCGCGCGAGACCGAGGGCGCGCTGCGCCTCGGCGAGGGCGCGCTCCACCTCGGTCGTGCGCAGGGTGAGCGCCAGGGTGAGGGCGGCGTCCGCCGCAGCGAGCCGGGTGCGGGCGGTGGAACCCACCGTCCCCCGACGCGTTTCGATGAAGTCGCGCGCAGCGCGGATCTCCGACCCGGCCTGGGCGAGCGTCTGCTCGAGGAGCTGCTGTGCGCGACGCGCGCGGTCCACGGCTTCCCGCCCCTGGGCGATCGCGCCGTCGATCTGGGCGTTCGCAGCGGTGAGCGCGTCCAGGGCCCGCTGCGGGTTCCGCGGCGTGCCGAGGAGATCCTGGTGCGCCGCCCGCACCTGCGCGGTGACAGCGCCGGACGCGGCGGCCAGAGCGCCGGTCGGATCGGGGAGCTGCGAGGCTGCGGTGACATCGGCCTCCAGCTCCGCCACGAGGGCCTGCGCCTGCGCTTCGATGGCGGACAGCTCGGCGCCGAGGGCGGTGATCGCCTGGACGAGCTGCGCGGCCTGTGCGACCGCCTGTTCGGCGGTGCGGATCGCGAAGGCGGCCTCTCCGCTGCGGCCGGCGGCCAGGGCCTGAGCCGCCGCATCGATCGAGCGATCCGCCAGTGCCGCACGTTCCTGAGCCTGCGCGGGGTTGTCCGCCACGGTGGCCAGCGTGCTCTGGTCGTACGTTCCGGAGAGAGCAGCGAGCGCGGGTGCGGCGGAGGTGAGGAGCGGCATCAGCTGGTCGCGCTCCCGACGCACGCGCTCCAGCTCCTGCGGCGCGTTCTCCTGCAGCTTGCGCAGTTCGTCGAAGGCCTCGGTGTTGTCGTCGAGGATGTCGTCGATCTCGTCCGCCAGCCGGATGATGCGGATGTGCCACGCGCGCCGGTCGTGGATGGAATCCTCGATCTCGTCGTCGAGCTTCTGCCGGAGGTCGAACGCCTCGGCGATCTTCGCCTTCGCCTCGTCGACGGCGCGGGAGAACTCCGCGGTCGCGCCCTCGCCGTACTGCGCCACGGCGAATCCCAGCTCCTCCCGGCTCGAGGTGATGGCGTCGTCGGCGCGGACGAGCGCGGCGCCGGCCTGCTGCTCCACCTGCGCATCGGTGAGCGTGGAGAACGGATCGGCGGGGTCCGGGGTCTCCGGCATGGCGCCCCGTTCGCGGATGGCCGCGTTGCGGCGCGAGCGACGGACCAGGGCCACGACGAGCCAGATCAGCAGGGCGGCCGCGACCACCCCGACGACGATCAGCGTGACGCGGAGCGCTCCGGCTCCGCCGTCCCCCTGGATCTCGTCCGCGGCCAGTGTGACGGCGCCGACCCAGTCGCCGCTGCCGGCGAGCGGGGCGATGGCGTCCTCGATGGCGGCGAGCTGCCCGTCGCTCAACGGTCCGGAGGAGTCCGCGGAGATGTAGAGGCTGCGGCCCTCGACGGCGATCGCGAGCAGGTACTGTTCGGGGCCGAGCCGGTTGTCGTTCGCGACCTGATCGGCCCAGTCGACGCTGTCGCTCGGGTCGGTGAAGTCGTCGACGAGGACGACGAAGAGGTCGGCGGAGGAGTTGTCGGTGAGCTCCTGCAGGCGCGACTCGACCTGTTCCTCCTCGGCGGGGGAGAGGACGTCGGCCTGATCGGTGACGTACCCGGAGTCGAGCGTGAGCGGATCGGTCGCGGACGCCGCCGAGGCGGACAGCGCACCCGTCGCGACCGCGAGGGCCAGAGCACCCAGCGTCAGCCACCGTTTCGTCATCGTGTTCCCTCCGACCGGCAGCCGAGCCCCATGTGTCGAGTCTATGCACTGGGTACGACACGCGACAGCACTCGCGCGCGTCTCGGCGTTCGCCCTCAGCGGAGGCACATACGCTGGAAGGCATGGACGACAGGTACGGATCGGACGTGCTGGCGGCGGGCTGGCGCGAGCGCGGCGCGAAGCCGGTGCCGCAGGTGCCCGCGGAGGTCGATCTCGTGGTCGAGGTCGCGGCGGACGGGTTCTGCGGCGCCGTGACCAAGGTGCAGGGCGGCACCGTGGAGCTCGAGGACCGGCTCGGGCGGCGGCGCCTGTTCCCCCTCGGCGGCGGCTTCCTCATCGACGGAGCTCCGGTCCGCCTCGCCGCCCCGGCGGCGTCCGCACAGGGACCCCGTCGCACGGCCTCCGGATCTTTCGCGGTGGCGGATCAGCGGGCGCGGACGGCGCTGCCCAGCCGCATCCTCGTCGAGGGGCGGCACGACGCCGAGCTCGTCGAGAAGGTGTGGGGCGCCGACCTGCGCGTCGAGGGCGTCGTCGTCGAGTACCTGCAGGGCGTGGATCTGCTCGACGAGCTCCTCGCCGCTGAGCCCCCGAGTGCGCGACGGCGGTACGGAGTCCTCGTCGACCACCTCGTGCCGGGGTCGAAGGAGTCCCGCATCGCCGAGGCGGTCGCCCGCGGCCCGCACGGCCGGCACGTCCGCATCGTGGGCCACCCGTTCGTGGACGTCTGGCAGTGCGTCACCCCTCGGGCACTCGGCATCGCGGCATGGCCCGAGATCCCGCGCGGCGTCGACTGGAAGACCGGCATCTGCCGCGCGTTCGGCTGGCCGCACGAGACCCAGGCCGACACGGCGAGGGCCTGGCAGCACATCCTGTCGAAGGTCACGACCTACCGCGACCTCGAGCCCGCGCTCCTCGGGCGGGTGGAGGAGTTGATCGACTTCGTCACCGCGCCCGCGGGGTGACCGCGTCCGGCCGCGGGACCGCCGGCGACTACCCTGGATCCATGCCCGAACCGCGTACCTTCCGCGACGAACCGGTGTCCTTCGTGCGTCGGAGCGGCCGGATGTCCGAGGCGCAGGAGCGCGCCTTCACCGATCTCGCCCCGCACTATCTGCTGGATGTCCCGCGCGCGGTGGCATGGACCTCCGTGCACCCCGAGGCGCGGCTGGACGTCGCCGCCGAGTACGGCCGGGAGGCCGATCTCTTCGTCGAGATCGGGTCCGGCCAGGGGCATGCCATCGTCGCCGCCGCGTCGAGCCGTCCGCACGACGACTTCCTCGCGGTGGAGGTCTTCCGTGCGGGGCTCGCCCGGACCATGCTCGACGCCGACCGCGCGGGTGCACAGAACCTCCGCGTCGTGGAGGCCAATGCGCCGGAGGTGCTCTCCTCGTACCTGCCGGAGGCAGCGGCGGCCGAGGTGTGGATCTTCTTCCCCGATCCCTGGCACAAGAAGCGCCACACGAAGCGTCGCCTGGTGCGCCCGGGATTCGGGGACACGGCCGCCAGGGCGCTGCGCGACGGCGGCCTCCTCCGGCTCGCGACCGACTGGGAGGACTACGCACTGCAGATGCGGGAGGTGCTCGACGCCGAGCCTCTGTTCGAGCGGGCCTTCGAGGGCGACTGGGCCGAGCGGTTCGACGGCCGCGTCATGACCGCGTTCGAGCGGAAGGGCCGTGCGAAGGGCCGCGACATCCGCGATCTCGTGTACCGCCGACGGGATCGTGCATGACGGAGGCCTCTCCGAGTGCGCCCATGGGGGTGCGCCTCGTCCCCGCGGCGCTGGTGTGCGCGGCCGCCCCGGCCTTCTTCGTCGTGGCGCTGCCCTGGCTCGGCTGGCTGCTGCTGGCGCTGGGCGTCGGTGCCGCCCTGCTCGTGGAGCGCCGCGGCGAGCCGCTGACCGGGGCCGACGGATCCCGGCGGCCCTCGCTCACCCGTGACCTCTCGCTGATCGCGCTCGGCATGCTCATCGTGAGCGTCATCCCGCTCGCGGCGGAGCTCGACAACCTGGCCATGCTGCGCTTCACCCTCGCGCTCGGCTGTGCGGTGCTCGTGCCGTATCTGCTCTCGCGGTTCGCCTTCCGCGACCGGGCGATCCGGTTCCCCTGGCGGACCGGGCAGCGCTGGGGACTGCTCCACTGGGGCTGGCTCGTCGCGGTGCTGGTGCTCGGCTGGCTGATCCTGCCCTTCTACTTCATCACCAGCGGCGTCTATCAGAACTGGCCCGTGGTGGACACGCCCGATCTCATCGCGCGGCTGTTCGTCGGCGTCGGCGCGGTCGGCATCTGGGATGAGCTGTTCTTCATCTGCACCGTCTTCGCGCTGCTGCGTCGCCATTTCCCCGATGCGCTGGCGAACGTGCTGCAGGCCGTCGTCTTCGTCTCCTTCCTCTGGGAGCTCGGCTACCGGGAGTGGGGGCCGCTGCTGACCATCCCGTTCGCGCTGCTGCAGGGGTTCATCTTCCTCCGCACCCATTCGCTGGCCTACGTCGTCACGGTGCACCTCCTCTTCGATGCGGTGGTCTTCGCCGTCCTCGTCCACGCCCACAACCCCGGGCTCCTGCCGATCTTCCTGGTCTGACGGGGTGACTTCGCGGTCGTCAGCGGTCACACTCGATGCATGACCGAGTGGGTGCTGCACGTCGACATGGATCAGTTCATCGCGGCAGTCGAGGTGCGGCGCCGTCCGGAGCTGGCCGGCCGTCCTGTCATCGTCGGGGGACGCGGTGATCCGACCGAGCGGGCCGTCGTCTCGACGGCGTCGTACGAGGCCCGCGCGTTCGGCATCGGGTCGGGCATGCCGCTGAAGATCGCGGCGCGGAAGGCGCCGGAGGACGCGGTGTTCCTGGCCGTCGATCACGCGGAGTACGAGCGGGCGTCGGACGAGGTGATGGCCGCGCTGCGTGCACTGCCGGACGTGGTGCTCGAGGTGGTGGGGTGGGACGAGTGCTTCCTCGGAGTCGCGACCGATGATCCGGAGGGCGTCGCGCGGGCCGCCCAGCGGGCGGTGGAGGAGGCCACCGGCCTGCACTGCTCGGTGGGCATCGGCGACAACAAGGTGCGGGCGAAGATCGCGACCGAGTTCGGCAAACCGCGGGGGGTCTTCCGGCTGACCGCCGACAACTGGTTCGCGGTGATGGGCGACCGGCCGACGCGTGACCTGTGGGGCGTGGGACCGAAGGTGCAGAAGCGGCTGGCGACCCACGGTATCGCGACGGTGCGCGAGCTGGCGGCCGCGGACGAGGAGACGCTGGTCGCGGAGTTCGGTCCGAAGATGGGGCGGTGGTATCTGGGTCTGGGCTCGGGGCTGGGGCCACGGATCGTCGACGACACCCCGTGGGTGGCCCGGAGCCACAGTCGAGAGACCACGTATCAGCAGAACCTCACGACACGAGACGCGGTACAGGATGCGCTGCGCGAGCTCGCGGGGCACGCGTTCGACGACTGCGCCGTCGAAGGGCGTCCGGTCACCCGGGTGCACCTCAAGGTGCGGTATGCGCCGTTCGAGACGAAGACCTTCGGCCGGAAGCTCCCGGACCCCACGACGGAACGAGAGGACGTGGTCGCGATGGCACTCGCTCTCGGCGAGACCCTCGACGCCGACCGGGAAGTGCGGCTGCTCGGTGTCCGTGCCGAGATGACCATGCCCGACGAGCCGGACGGCGCGGAACGCACCCCCGTGCGCGGTCGCATCTGACTCAGTCGCGGACCATTGCGGCGATCGCGCTCACCTCGATGAGCGCTCCGGGCACGCCGAGGCCCGCCACCCGTGCGGCGGTCACCAGGGGCGGGGCGCCTTCTCTGGCGAGCGTGGCGGCCACGGCGCCGTACGCCGCGCGCAGATCTGCCTCCTGATCGATGAGGATGGTCCAGCTCACGACCTCGTCGAGCGTCGCCCCCGCGGACTCCAGTGCGACTCGGGCGTTGTCGAGAGCGCGGAGGGACTGCGCGGCCACGTCGGGGGAGACGACGGCACCGGAGGCATCGACGCCGTTCTGCCCTCCGATGTAGACGGTGGTCGCCCCGGGCGGGACGACAGCGGCGTGACTGAAGGCAGGGCTGCGGACGAGGCCGTCCGGTTGCAGGAAGGTGATGTCCATGCGCAGATCATGCCCGAGGGCACCGACATCGCGCACCCCTGGTCTCACACGGGGTCGGACGGGACGAGCGGTGGTGGGGCCGGGACGCTGGTCACCGTGCCGGTCGTGCCGAGGTTGCCGAGGGCATCGAAGACCGCGATCACGACCGCGGCACTCACCACGGCACCGTGCAGCGGGTGGTGCCAGAACTGCAGCCGCGCGGTCAGCCGGTCTGCGCTCACGCTGACCACGAGTGCCCGCACCCCTTCGTGCCGGTGCACGCCCTCCGCCGTCCCGGCCGCGTCGACGAGCGGCGCGAGCAGATCATCGATCCCGGTCGTCCCGTCCCGCCGGACCCGCACCTCCACCTCGCTGCGCCGGGCGCCATGGGTGGAGTCGTTGACGACGGGATCCGAGAGCAGGCGCGCATTGGGGATGTGGAGGGTGCGCCCGTCGACGGTGTGCAGGATCACCGCGCGGGCGTTGAGCTCGGTCACGGTCCCGGCGATGACCGAATCCAGGGCCTCCACGACGATCTCGTCGCCGATGCGGACCGTCTGCCGTGCCTGCAGCAGCACACCGGCCGCGAAATTGTCGGCGACGCCGCGGAGGACGAGGATCGCCACGATGCCGAGGATGACGACGATCGCGAGCAGAGGCTGGACGTTGGCGCCGAGCATCGCGAGCGCGATGCCGAAGCCCAGCAGGAGGATGGCGTAGCCGACGAACTGCGCGATCGCCGTCCCGACGGCGGCGGAGATCCCGGGGGCACGCCGGAGCAGGGCTGTGGTGCCCCGGCGTGCGAACCGCGAGATGATCCAGGTCGCGAGGGCGACGAGCAGGGCGAGCAGCAGCTGCCACCAGTCGATGTCGGTGGGCAGCAGATCCTGCAGGTCCATGCCGCGGGCTCCTCGCGATGGTGGGGGTCGGCCGCGGCCTACTGCAGCGCCTTCGCCTTGATGAGGGAGTACTCGTCCGGCGTGATGGTGCCGGCGTCGAGGAGTGCCTTGGCCTTAGCGATCTCCTCGCTCGGACTGCTGCCGGCGACCTGCTGGATGTAGGCGTTCGCGGCCTCCTGCGCCCGACGCGCCTCGGCGCTGCTGCGTTCGGCCATGCCGTTGCCGCGGGCGATGAGGTAGACGAGGGCGGTGAGGAACGGCACGAAGATCAGGAAGAGGATCCACACGGCCTTCCACCAGCCGCTCAGCTTGTGATCGCGGAACAGGTCTCCGATGATCGCGAACAGAGCGAAGAGGTACGCGGTGAAGGCGAAGATCCACAGGAACCACCAGATGATGTCCCAGAACGATGCCCAAAATCCCATGACTGCTCCTTTCTCGGTGCCGCCGTCGCCGGGGCACGCTCGGAACATACCGGCGGCCGTGACCCTCCGCACCGGTTCCGTGGGGAGTTCACCCGGGTGACTCGGGTCCGCGACGCGTCCTCGGCCGGACGCCGCCGGAGCGTCGGCAGTACGCTTCCCTCGACGGCGGAGGGAGCCCCGATGAGCGCAGTGCGCAGACCGTCCTGGCTGCTGAGCACTCTGGACGGCTACCAGCGCCAGTGGATCGTGCGGGACGTCCTCGCCGGCCTCTCCGCGGGTGCGGTGGTGGTGCCGCAGGCCATGGCCTACGCGACGATCGCCGACCTCCCGGTGCAGGTCGGCCTCTACACGTGCATCGTGCCGATGCTCGTCTACGCTCTTCTGGGCGGCAGCAGGGCGATGAGTGTCTCGACGACCTCGACCATCGCCACCCTCACCGCGACGACGCTGGTCTCGGCGGGCGTCGCTGCGGGGTCGGACGACGCTCTCGGCGCGCTCATGATGCTCACCCTCCTGGTGGGGGCGGTGCTGCTGCTCGCGCGGGCGTGCCGCCTGGGCTCGCTCGTCGAGAACATCAGCGGAGCCACCGTGCTCGGACTGAAGATCGGGGTCGGGGCGACGGTGGCCGTGGGCCAGCTGCCGAAGCTCCTCGGAGAGTCGTTCGACTTCTCCGGCCACGGCTTCCTCCGGTCCCTGGTCGCCGTGGGAGGGGCGTTCGACAGCGTCAACGTGCCCACGCTGCTCCTCTCGACCGGATCCATCGCCACCCTCCTGCTCCTCAAGCGCTTCGCTCCGCGGGTGCCGGGCACCCTCGTCGTCGTCGCGGCCGGCATGCTGCTCGTCGGGGTCGGCGGGATCGATGAACTCGGGGTCGACCTCATCGCCCCGGTGGCCGGTGGTCTGCCCGTTCCGGGCATCCCTGACCTGTCCGAGGCCGCGGCCCTCGTGCCGGGAGCGCTCGCCATCGCCGTCATGGCCTTCCTCGAGTCCGCTGCCGTCGCGCGCAGCCTGCGCCAGGCGACGGAGCCGCAGATCGACAGCGACCAGGAGCTCTTCGCGACCGGGGCGGCGAACACCGTCGGCGCATTCTTCGCGGCCATGCCCGCAGCAGGCGGATTCTCGCAGAGCGCGGTCAACCAGGGAGCCGGCGCCCGCTCCCAGCTGGCGACGCTGACGACGGTCGCGCTGGCCGTCCTGGTCGCGCTCTTCCTCGCTCCTGTGCTCAGCCTGCTGCCGGAGGCGACGCTGGCCGCCATGGTCTTCACGGCGGTGGCCGGACTCATCAACATCCCCGAGCTCGTGCGGTGGGCGCGCATCAGCAGAGTGGACTTCTGGGTCGCGACCGCGGTCGCGTCGATCGGCCTCACGGCGGGACTCCTTCCTGCGGTGGCCGTCGGGGTCGTGGTGACCCTCGTCCTCGTCTTGCGGGAGCTCAACATCCCCCGGGTCCGGGTCGTGGGGCGGAGGGGGAGTGCTCTCGGTCTGGAACCGGAACGGGGGCTGTACACCGCGAACGCGCTCGCCAACCAGCGGCTCATCGTCCAGACGGTCGCGGCTCAGGCCGAGCCGGTGCGGACGCTCGTGCTCGGGCTGCCGCAGCAGGTGGTGATGTCCATCACCGTGCTCGACACCCTGGAGGCGCTCGACCGGGAGCTGGCTCAACTCGGTGTGCAGCTCGACCTCGCGGCTCTGCCGGAGGAGGCGTCCGTCGTCGCGGCGCGGACCCCTTGGTACGCCGGGCTGGTGGAGGCGGGCCGCGTGCACCCTGCCGTCGATGTCGGGCTCCGGGCCGCGGCGGATCGGGAGGAGCGCGGGGGCGTTCACCCGGGTGAAGTGCCCGACGAGCGGTGACGCGCGGTCATCGCCTGCCTAGGCTGACGGCACGAGGGATCCGTGGGGCGATCGATACCGGGGAGAGCATGCCCGACCGCAGCCGGAACCGGAGAGCGAGACGATGATGGCGGCGCGCGGGGGACTGACGTGGCGGTGGTCGCGGTTCGGTCTCGGCGTCCTGTACGCCGTGCCTCCGATCGCGGTCGCACCGTTCGACCCCGCTCTCGCGCTGGCGCTGAGCATCGGGGTACTGCCCGCGGCCGTCATCGGACTGCCCCCGCGGCGGCGGGCCCGCTCGGCGATCCCGGTGCTGGGGGCGCTGGTGGCGCTGGGGCTCCTGCTCGGCGCCGCCCTCTCCCTCGTACCGATCTTCGCCGTGCTCGCCCTGGCCGTGCTGGCGGTGCTGGCCAGCATGCTCGCCGCGCGGGAGCGCGCCGGACAGCTCGCTCTGACCCTTGTCCTGCCCATGGTCGGGATCGGTCTGAGCTTCCCCCTGTCTTCGACGACGCTCCTTCTGGCGGGCGCGATCGTCACGGGTTCGATCTACGCGTGGCTCATCGCGCTGCTGTGGCCGGAGCACGGGGCGGGTACGCGCGCCCCGGCGGCCATGCCCAAGGGGCGAGCCCTGCTGATCTACGGGATTCTCCTGGGCGCCGCCGCGGGGACGGCGGCCGCCATCGGCTTCGCGACCGGGGTCGAGCACGTGGGCTGGGCGACGGGCGCCGTGCTGCTCGTGATGCGTCCCGTGCGCGGGCAGCTCGTCCTCCGCAGCGTCGGTCGGGCGGCGTCGGTGCTCATCGGAGCGCTGGCGGCCGCCGGTTTCGCGTTGCTGTCTCCGAGTGGTGCGGTGATCGGCCTCGCGATCGGCGTCGTGCTGGGGTGTCTCGGCGCGGTGCAGGAGAGCCGGTGGTATGTCGCCCCCGCCTTCACGACCTTCCTCGTCCTCACCCTGCTGCTGTCGACATCGGTCGAGTCGCCGACCGCGCGCTTCCTGGAGCGGACCCTCGAGACGTTCCTGGGCGTGGCCCTCGCGCTGTTCTTCGGGGCGCTGGTGCCGGCGTTGTTGGCGATCCGACGGCCGGTGCGCGCCGGCGTCACCGAGTGAGCCCGGTCCGCGATACCTCTTGCGGGACCGCTCCCACCTTGCAATAGACTGCCCGCGAGGGGGAGCAAGATCGAAATCGGGGGGTTTCGAGTGCTGCACGATGTACGGAGGGCGGGAACGGACGAGAGTCCCCTACCTGCTGCGGTGAAGGGCGAGGTCCGTCGAGAGCGCCTGCTCTCGCGATTGACGGCCGCGATGGACGGGCCGTGGACGCTCACGCTCGTGAGCGCGCCGGCAGGATCAGGGAAGACCAGGCTGCTGTTGCAGTGGGCGCAGGATCTCCGCGCCGATGCGGAGATCGCGCTCGTGTGGGTGGCGCTGGAGCGCGGGGAGGCGGACCTGCCGCTCGTGCGTGCGGCACTCGAGCGGATCGACGATCCCGGCTTGCAGGACGCGCTGTCCCAGGTGTCCTCCCTGCGGTCCGCGGCCACGGCGCGGGCGCTCGCCCGGGCCCTCAGCGAGGCGAGGGGGCGCATCGTCGTCGTCGTCGACGACGTGCACCGTGTGGAGGACGAGGAGACCGCGCAGCTGATCTCGACGTTCGTGCAGAACGCCCCGGGCAACGTGCACGTGGTGCTCTCCGGACGAGGGACGAGAGCCATCCCTCTGGCGCGTCGACGCATCGCGGGGGTGGCGCTCGAACTGGACGCCCGCGCGCTCGCGTTCGACCCGACCGAGGTCAGGGCGTTCTTCCGCACGCGGGGTATCCGGCTCTCCCAGGGGGAGATCAGCTCCGTGCTCTCCCGAACCGAGGGATGGGCGACCGGCCTGCAGCTCATGATGCTCGACGCCGCGGGGGCGCAGACCGTGCTCTCCCGTCCGCTCCGCGGAGACGCCCCCGAAGTCGCGGACTACTTCGTCGAGGAGGTCCTCGGCGACCTGGACGGCGAGCTCCGGTCTTTCCTGGAGGCGACGGCGGTCGTGGAGACCTTCACCGCCGAACTCGCCGCAGTGCTCTCGGAAGCCGGGGCCGTGACGGCCCTGATCGACCGGCTGCTCCGCCTCACCGTGCTCGCGGGACCCGACGCCGCGGACCCGCCCCGCTACCACTATCCGCCACTGCTGCGGGAGTTCCTCCTCGGCCGGCTGCGGGAAGGCGGCCCCGACCGAGAGGAGCAGCTCCACCGTCGGGGGGCGG
>NZ_JAMBDU010000014.1:0-92163 GCF_025143875.1 Microbacterium meiriae
CCCCCCCCCCGCGCGCGCCCCCCAAACCCCCCCCCCCCCCCCGCGCCGCCCGGCGCCCCGGGGGGGGGGGGCCCCCCCGCCCCCCCCCCCCGGGGGGGGGCCCCCCCCCCCCCCCCCCCCCCGGGTCCTCCGACGAAGGAGCACCATGACCAGCCCCGACACCGCGGCCGAGCCGGTCGCGCCGGGCGGCTACGAGGGAGCGACCGCCTCCCGTCCCCTCGAGATCGCGTTCGCCGCCGTCGCCCTCGCGATCACCGCCGGCTACCTCTTCCTCGCCACGCAGATCCCGCTGCGCCGCGAGGCCGCCCCCGGACAGATCGACGCCCGCTTCTGGCCGCTCGTCATCGGCGTGACCGGCGTCGTGATCGCGATCGCCCTGCTCGCCGTGGCGATCACGCGACCGGCACCCACGCGTGAGGATCTCGAGCGCATCCAGCCGGGCGGCGTCCTCCGGGTGATCGCGACGATCGCGATCGCCGGCGCCTTCATCGCGCTGTGGTCCCTCGGCTCGGTCATCCTCTTCGGCTACCGGATCGAGGTCTTCCCGATCGCCTGTGCCCTGCTCATGGCCGCACTGATGCTCCTCTACGGCCACCGCCGCTGGCTGAGCCTCGTCATCTACTCCGCCGCCGTCACGGCATTCGTCTACGTCGTCTTCGGCATGCTCCTGAGGATCCCCCTGTGAACGCGCTCCTGGAGGGGCTGAACTCGCTCCTCGACATCTCGATCCTGCCGTACATGGCAGTCGGCCTCGTGCTCGGCTTCATGGTCGGCGCCTTCCCCGGCATCACCGCGACCATGGCCGTCGCACTCGCCGCCGGCTTCACCATGACCCTGGAGCCCGTGCAGGGCCTCGCGGTGCTCCTGACGATCTACGTCGCGGCGAACTTCGGCGACCGGGTGCCGTCCATCCTCATCAACACGCCGGGCACGCCCGCCTCGATCGCCACCACCCTCGACGGCTATCCCATGGCGAAGCAGGGCAGGGCCGGTCTGGCGCTGACGATCTCCGCGATCGTGTCGGCCGTCGGCATCCTCGCCTCGCTCGTGCTCTTCTCGGTCGCCGCCGTGCCGATCGCCAGCTTCGCCCGGGACTACTTCAAGTCGCCCGAGCTGTTCGCGCTCGTCGTCTTCGGCATCGCGATCATGATCGGCATCTCGTCGAAGTCGATGCTCAAGGGCATCCTGGCCGGTCTCTTCGGGCTGATGCTCGGCAGCGTCGGCACCTACGCGGCCACCGCCGACCAGCGCTTCACGTTCGGCGTGCTGGAACTCGTCGAGGGCGTGAACTTCATCGCCGTCATCATCGGTCTCTTCGGCATCGCCGAGCTGTTCGATCAGCTCCTCACGCACCGGAAGTCGCACGTCCGACCGATCTCGAGCCTCGGCCGGTGGTGGCCGAACCGCGCCGAGCTGAAGCAGAGCGGACGGGCCACCGCGGTCGGCGGGGCGGTCGGCCTCGGCGTCGGCCTCATCCCCGCGGCCGGCGGCGACATCGCCGGGCTCATCGGCTGGGAGCGGGCGCGGAAGGCGTCGAAGCACCCGGAGATGTTCGGAAAGGGGTCGATCGAGGGCGTCGCCGCGTCCGACACCGCCTCCAGCGCCACGCTCGGCGGCTCGCTCACCACCACGATGGCGCTCGGCATCCCCGGCGACTCCGTGATGGCGGTCATGATCGGGTCGATGATCATCTGGGGCATCACCCCCGGGCCCACGCTGTTCACCAACCGCCCCGACCTCGTCGTCTCGATCGTCGGCATCATGCTCGTCGCGACCCTCCTGTCGCTCGCGCTGAGCCTCGTGCGGATGAAGGGCATGGTCAAGCTGCTCGACGTGCCGCAGCCGTATCTGTGGAGCGGCATCCTCATCTTCTGCATCATCGGCACCTACGCCACCTCGAACAGTCTGTCGACGGTCGTCACGATGCTCGTCTTCGGGGTGATCGGCGTGCTGCTCAAGCGCATGCAGGTCCCGGCAGGACCCGTGGTGCTCGGCCTGCTGCTCGGTCCGCTCGCCGAGGAAAACCTCGCCCGCACGCTGGCGATCCTGCCGACGCGGCCGTTCTTCGAGGTCGTCAGCCCGATCGCCCTCGTGCTGCTCGCGCTCGCGGTGCTGTCCATCGTGATGCCCGCGATCCGCGCCGCCCGCACGCCCCGCGCCGAGCGGGCCTCGTTGGAGGACTCGATCCTCCACACCGACAGCATCGTGCAGATCGAGAAGGCGCACGACGAGCTCGCCGCGCAGCCCGACCTGCTCACCTCCACCGTCCGCAACGTCGACGCGGGTACGCGCCGGGGACGCGCTGACCGCAAGAACCGCAAGAGCACGACCTCCGAGGAGACCGAGAAGTGACCCGCTACGACATCCTGACCGCCGTCCCGACCGCGTTCGACCGTGACGGGACCCTCGATCTCGAGGGGTCGCGCGCGATCTTCCGATTCGTGGCCGACTCGGGCAACGAGGGCGCCTTCGTCCTCGGCACCACGGGCGAGTTCCCCGCGGTGGACGCGGACGAGTTCCGGGCGCTCGTGGCCGCGGCGCTCGAGGAGCTGGCCGACCGGATGCGCGTCATCGTGCACGTCGGGCAGCCGAGCACGTTCGAGGCCGTGCGTCTGGTCGGCATCGCGAAGGAGCTCGGGGCCACCGAGTTCGCCGCGCTCACGCCGTACTACCTGCGCGCCACGGACGACGCGATCCTCGACTACTACCGCGCCGTCTCCGCGGCGGTGGGCGACGGGCGCCTGTACGTCTACATCTACCCCGCGCGTAGCGGGAACCCGGTCTCGCCGGAGCTGCTCGTGCGCATCGCCGCGCTTCCGAACGTGGTGGGAGCGAAGGTGAGCGAGCTGTCGCTCGACGACATCGCGGCCTATCGTGCGGCCGTGCCGACGGGCTTCGAGCTCTACACCGGCGCCGACCGCGACCTCATCGCGGCCGTCGAGGCGGGGGCGCAGGGTGTCGTCTCGGGCGTCTCCTCCGTGACGCCGAAGCCCTTCCGCGCCCTCGCCGATGCCGGACGCTCCGGAGATGCCGAGGCCATCGCGGCGGCACAGGCAGCCGTCGACGACGTCGTCGCGCTCATCGGCGGCGACATGGCGCGCATGAAGGAGGCGTACCGCGTGCTCGACGTCGTGGACACTCATTGCCGCATGGCGATCGCCGAACCCTCCGCCGACGAGCGGGCCGCCGTCGCACAGGTGGTGGCCACGCACCGCTGACACGACTCCGGGACATACACGGGCGGGATGCCGCGGCCTTCGGGTCGCGGCATTTCTGCATGGGCTCGCTTTTACTTGTCCGACAAGTGAGCGCAGTCAGGAGCCTACTTGACGACACGCAGGGACAGTGTCTAGGCTCAGGAACGGAAATTCCGCCGATGTCGCGAAGGAGCGAACGGGACATGTCAGACAAGATCGAGATCACCGGTTCCGACTTGTCAGACGCGCTCGCTCGACGTCTGGCTCAGCACCTGCAGCGTTCCGGGCTGGAGATCGGCGACCCGCTGCCCACCGAGGCCGAACTCGGCGCCGTGCTGGAGGTGGGACGGCAGCGCATCCGCGAGGCCCTCAGCGTGCTCGAAGCGTTCGGCATCGTGGCCTCTCGGCAGGGCGCGCGCCGCGTGTGGCGCGGGTTCCGTGCCGCCGATCTCGCCACCCGCTGGATCGGCTTCGTCGACGACCCGGAGGCCGCCACCCGCGAGCTCCTGGAAGTGCGTCACGCGCTGGAGACTTCGCTGCTTCCCCTGGTCATCCCGCGCCTGCAGCCGAGCGACCTGACCCGCCTGCGTCTGCTCTCGGAGGAGATGGTGGAGCGAGCCCTGCGCAACGAGAGCTTCGCGGAGCTCGACCAGCAGTTCCACCGTGGGCTGCTCGCGCCGATGCGCAATGCGTTCGTGGACCAGTTCCTGCAATCCTTCTGGGTCGTCTTCGCGGCCGCGCGACGGGAGGAGCCCGTGGAGGAGGACCCCGCCATCGCCGCGATGCACGGTCGCATCATCGACGCGATCGAGGCCGGCGACACCCGCCGAGCCGTCCACGAGCTCGACGCCCACTTCTACGGCGTCCGCAACCGCTACCCGGACATCGACTTCGGCACCACGGCCGCGCTGCCGGTCTGACCCCTCCCCGCAACGGTGCGTTCTGCCGCACCCGTTTTGAAATCGATTTCGCATCACCCTCATCTGATCGACGAAGGAGTACGCATCATGAGATCCACCCGATTCCTCCCCGGATTGGCCGTCCTCGGCGTGGTCGCCCTCACCGCCGGCTGCGCCGGAGGCGCCCCGACGGGCGAGGGCGACGGTCCCGTCGAGATCACCTACTGGCTCTGGCAGGACGACGCGACCGACCCCACCTGGACGGAGCTCGCGGACGAGTTCAACGACGCGCAGGACGAGGTGGAGGTCGTGCTGGAGACGATCCCCCTCGACCAGTACCAGAACCAGCTCGTGTCCTCTGCGATGAACGGCACCGGACCGGACGCCGCCCGCAGCAAGGACTGGTGGCTCGGGCAGTTCGCGCCGCAGGGCGCCATCGCCGACCTCACCCCGTACGTCGACGGCTGGGACGCCTCGGACGACGTCGTCGACTCGCTCTGGGCGACGGGGCAGCTGCCCGGCGAGGACGCCGTCTACATGCTGCCGCACCAGTACACGACGCTCTACCTCTACTACCGCGTGGACTACTTCGAGGAGCTCGGGCTCGAGGCGCCGCGCACCCAGCAGGACCTCCTCGACGCGGCGGCGGCCCTCACCGGCGACGGCCGGTACGGCATCGACGTCCGCGGCGGTGCGGGCGGACAGGACCAGTGGCTCGCATGGATGTACGCCGGCGGCGCGTCGGTCGTCGACGACTCCGGCGAGGTCGTCCTGGACGACGCGAAGGGCGTCGCGGTGAACGAGGACTACCTCAGCATCGTCACCGACCTGCAGGCCGCGCCCCCCGGATCGATCACGGCCGCCTTCGCCGACGTCAAGACGAACTTCGTTGAGGGTCTCACCGGCATGATGATCCACCACCCGGGTTCCCTGAAGGAGCTGCAGGGCGTCTTCGGCGACAAGCTCGGCGTCGTCCCGATCCCCACGGAGGACGGGAAGCCGGGCGCGACACTCGGCAGCATGAGCGGCAACGTCATCCTCGAGGGCTCCGACAAGAAGGACGCCGCGTGGACCTGGATCTCCTGGCTGAGCGAGGAGGCGCAGATGGAGAAGATCTCCGCCTCGCCGCAGGGCCAGCTTCCCGTGCTCGAGTCGGTGATCGACACCGAGGCGTACTCGTCCGACCCGCAGCTCGCGGTCGCGGTCGACGCGATCCCCACCGCCAAGACCTGGCCGGCGCTGGAGGGGGTGGCGGAGCTCGCCGCCAAGGAGTGGAACCCGCTCATCCAGCAGGCGTTCCAGGGTGAGATCAGCAGCCAGGACGTGCTGACGAAGATGTCCGACGTGCTGCGCTGAGGACCGACATGGCAAGCTCCACTCTCACGGAAGCGGTCGTCACCGGCCGGCCGGCCCCGCGCCGGCCGGTGACCCGGCCCCGGCGGCGCGCTCGCCGCGGGTCGGTCGCCCCGCTCGTCCTGCTCGCGCCGGCGATCGCGCTGGTCGCGGTCTTCGCCGGGTATCCGCTCGTCCGCTCGATCTGGTTCTCGTTCAACGACGTGAGCGTCTTCACCGGCGTGCTCGAGTTCGTCGGGTTCCAGAACTTCGCCAGTGTCATCGGCACGGCGGAGTTCCTGCCCACGCTCGGCCGCACGGCCATCTGGACGTTCGGCGCCGTCTCCCTCCAGCTGATCGGCGGGCTGTCGCTCGCGCTCATGCTGAACAACCGCTTCCCGCTGCGGGGCGTGTACCGCGGGCTGATCATGATCCCGTGGGCGACGCCCAGCGTCCTGGTCGCGCTGATGTGGAAGTGGATCCTCGATCCGAACAACGGCGTCCTCAATCAGTGGCTGCTGAACGCCGGGGTCATCGACGCCCCGATCGAGTTCCTGTCGCAGAACAGCACCGCGCTGCCGACCCTCGTGATGATCGACGTCTGGCAGGGCATCCCGCTCTTCGCGATCATGATCCTCGCGGCGCTGCAGAGCGTGTCCGGCGAGCTCAAGGAGTCCGCGCAGATCGACGGATGCGGGCCGGTCGGCGTGTTCCGTCACGTCGTGCTGCCCGCCATCCTCCCGACGATCCTCATCACGACGCTCCTGCGCCTGATCTGGACCTCGAACTACGTCGACCTCATCTTCATCCTCACCGGCGGCGGGCCGGGCACGTCCTCGACGACGCTGGCGCTCGAGTCGTATCTGACGACCTACAAGGCCAGCGACTTCGGTGCCGGCGCGGCGTACGCCGTCATCCAGGCCCTGTTCCTCGCCGTCTTCATCGCGCTCTACGTGCGCCTCACCCGGAAGGACGCCACGCGATGAGTACGACGACCGTCCCCGTCCGCTTCGGCCGCTTCGCGGGAAGGACCGGCTTCGCGATCGCCCTCCTCGGCGTCCTCGCGATGGTGCTCGGGCCGTACATCGTCATGCTGCTGACGTCGCTCACGCCCCGGGATCAACTCGCCGGCGCCGGAGCGAGCCTCATCCCCTCGGAGTTCACGACCGCCTCCTACGCCGAGCTGCTGTCGACCACGCCGTTCCTGACCTATCTGCGGAACAGCCTCACCGTCGCCGCGATCGCCGTCCCGGTGACCCTCGTCGTCTCCACCGGCGCCGCGATCGCGATGTCGCGGTTCGACTTCCGCGGCCGCGGGGCCGTCATGATCGGGCTGCTGCTCGCACAGATGTTCCCCGCCGTGCTGCTCGTGATCTCGCTGCAGGGGCAGCTCCGCGGGATGGGGCTGATGGACACGACGCTTGGTCTCGCACTGGTCCACGCCGCGTTCGCCACGCCGTTCGCCACCTGGCTGCTCAAGGGCTTCGCGGACTCGATCCCGCGCGAGATCGAGGAGGCCGGCCAGATCGACGGGGCCTCGTCCTGGCAGATCATCCGCATCCTGCTGCTGCCCCTGCTGCGGCCGGGGATGGTGGCGGCGGGAACCTACGCGTTCATCCTCACCTGGAACGAGTTCCTCTACGCCCTCACGTTCACCTCGCAGACGGCGACCCGCACCCTGCCGGTCGGCCTGCACCTGTTCATCGGCGAGTACCAGATCCGGTGGGATCTGCTCACCGCGGGCGGCGTGCTCTCGGTGCTCCCCGTCGTCGTCGGCTTCCTCCTCGTGCAGAAGCGCCTCGTCGCCGGACTCGCCGCCGGCGCCGTCAAGGGCTGACGCCCCCTCCGACCCCTCCTCGTCGTCCCGGAAGGACCACGCATGAAAATCGAATCGATCGACCTCCAGCTCTCCCGCATCCCCCTCCCCAAGGGGCCGTGGGGGGACCAGATCCATCGGGTGACCCACATCGAGATCATCCTCGCCGACATCACCACCGACACCGGCCTGGTCGGCACCGGGTTCAGCCACACCTCCGGCGTCGGCGGCCAGATGATGATGGCGGCGCTGCGCGAGCTCATCCCCACGCTCATCGGCCGTGAGGTCAATCCGCGAGCCGTCTGGCAGCACTCCTGGCAGCATCTCCGCGACAACGGCCCCGGCGGGACCACCACGCTCGCGCTCGCCGCGATCGACGTGGCGCTGTGGGATCTGCTGGGGCTGCACTACCAGCAGCCGCTCGCGAAGCTCCTCGGGCAGGTGCGCGACCGGGTCGCGCTGTACGGCAGCGGCATCAACCTCAACCTGTCCGCCGAGGAGGTCGTCGAGCAGGTCAAGGAGTGGAAGTCCGACGGGTACGCCGCCGGGAAGGTCAAGGTCGGCAAGCCGGACCTCGAGGAGGACGTCTACCGGCTCACCAAGATCCGCGAGGCCGTCGGCGAGTACCCGCTCATGGTCGACGCCAACCAGGGATGGACCTACGGAGAGGCGGTCCGGGCGGTCACCCGGTTCCGCGACCTCAACCTGTACTGGGTCGAGGAGCCGCTGCGCGTGGACGACGTCGCCTCGCACGCCCGCCTCCGGGCGCGCTCTCCGATCCCGATCGGCCTGGGCGAGAACGTCTACACGCTCCAGCAGTTCAACCAGTACCTCCTCGCCGACGCGTGCGACTTCATCCAGGCCGACGTCGGTCGTGTCGGCGGTATCACGCCCTACATGGACATCGCCGCCCTGGGCCGGGCGTACAACGCCCCCATGACGCCGCACTTCGTGATGGAGCTCACGGCCAATGTGCTCTGCGCGGTGCCCAACGCCCTGTTCGGCGAGATGACGGACGGCGGCACGCTCACCGACCTCGGCGTCATCGTGCCGCAGCGGCCGCAGAACGGGTTCTTCGTCCCGACCGGAGCGCCGGGGAACGGCCTGGAGTACGACCGCGAGAACCTCGCGCGGCACGCGGTGAGCTGAGGGAGACGAACGACATGACGGACATCTTCGACCTCACCGACCGCATCATCCTCGTCACCGGCGGCCTCGGCCAGATCGGCTCGGCCTTCGTCCGCGAACTGCACGGGCGCGGTGCCCGGGTGGCCGTGGCATCGCGCACCGTCGACGCCGCGCGCCTGCAGGAGACGTTCCCCGAGATCGCCGACAGCCCGCGCCTCCTCGGCGTCTCCGTGGACATCGTCTCGAAGGACAGCGTCGAGGCCGGCCTCGATGCGATCGTCGAGGCGTGGGGTGCGGCGCCGGACGGCGTGATCAACAACGCGGGACTGGACACCCAGCCGAGCGCGCCGCCCGAGGTCTCCGGCCCGTTCGAGGACTTCCCCCTCGACGTGTTCCGGGAGGTGGTCGACGTGAACCTCGTCGGCACCTTCCTCGTGACGCAGGCCGCCGGTGCCCGGATGCGCGCCGCCGGAAAGCCGGGCTCGATCATCAACGTCGGCTCGATCTACGGGATGGTGTCCCCGGTGCAGGACATCTACGCCTACAAGGAGGAGCAGACCGGGGTGCCGTTCGTGAAGCCGGTGGCGTACTCGGCGGCGAAGTCAGGGCTCTACAACCTCACGCGCTACTGCGCGACGTACTGGGGGCGGCAGGGGATCCGGGTCAACACCCTCACTCCGTCCGGCGTCGGCCGAGACACGCAGGACGCGACCTTCCGGCAGAACTACACGGCGCGCATTCCGATCGGGCGGATGGCGGAGGAGACCGACTTCAACGGTGCCGCGGTCTTCCTGCTCTCCGATGCCTCGCGCTACATGACCGGAGGGAACCTCGTCGTGGACGGGGGGTGGACGGCATGGTGACCACCGCGGCGGACCTCGGGGTGTTGATGGCGGCGATCGCCACGCCCTACGACGCGGAGGGGGCGGTCGACACCGGGCTGCTCTCGACGCTCATCGGGGACTACGTGGCGCGCGGGGTCGAGGGGATCTACTGCTGCGGGTCGTCGGGGGAGGGCCTCCTCCTGTCGGCGGACGAGCGGACCGCGGTGGTGGAGACCGCGGTGAGCGCCGCGGAGGGGCGGATCCCCGTCGTCGCCCATGTCGGCGCGCTGTCCACGAGGGAGGCCATCGAGCTCGCGCGGCGGGCGCAGCAGGCCGGCGCATCCGCGCTCTCGATGATCCCGCCGATCTACTACTCATTCGGCATCGAGGCCGTCCTCGACCATTACCGCGCGGTGCTGGACGCCGTGGATCTCCCGCTCATCGTCTACAACATCCCGCAGTTCACCGGGACGGAGTTCACGGTCGAGACGGCCGGCGAGCTCCTGGACGACGATCGGGTGATCGGACTCAAGCAGACCGCGCACAACATGTACGCCCTGGAGCGCATGAAGACGGCCTTCCCCGACAAGGCCTACATCAACGGCTTCGACGAGGTGTTCGTGCCGGCGCTCGCCGCCGGCGCCCGCGGGACCATCGGCACGACCGTCGGGCTGCAGGTCGAGCTCTTCCAGGCGGCGCGTCGCCTCCTCGACGTCGGCGACCTGGCCGGAGCGCAGCGGGTGCAGAGCCGGATCAACCATGTCATCGCCGAGCTGGTCGCGATCGACGTCTTCCCTGCGGCGAAGTACCTCTCCGGTCGCAGCGCGGGTGGCGCCGGAGCGCTGGGCGACTGCCGTCGTCCGTTCCGACCGCTCTCGGACGCGGCTCGGGCCCGGCTCGATGCTCTCGGGGTGACTCTCGATCGATTCCTCGCGGAGGTCTGAGGGCTGAAACCGGTTACAGTGGGTGCCCATGGCCACGATCTACGACGTCGCGCGGCGGGCCGGCGTCTCGCCGGCCACGGTCTCCCGCGTCTTCAACGGCACGAGCGTGTCGGAGGAGAAGGCGGCGGCCGTGCGGGCGGCGGCGGAGGAGCTCCGATTCACGCCGAACCGGACGGCGCGCACGCTGCGGACCCAGAGCTCCGAGGTCATCGCCCTGGTGATCCCGGACATCGAGAACCCGTACTTCACCGAGATGGCGCGTGGGGTGGAGGACGCGGCGTCCGAGGCGGGGTACTCCGTCGTGCTGTGCAACTCCGACGCCCAGGTCGAGAAGGAGGCGACGTACCTCCGGATCGCGATCGCCGAGAACATGTCGGGGGTGATCATCGCGACGGCGGATGAGCACTCGGATCTCGCGCCGGTGCGGGCGACGGGGCGGCCCGTGGTCGCCGTGGACCGTCGCACGGCCGCCGACATCGACGGCGTGGTGATGGCCAACCGGGAGGCGGGAGCCGCAGCGACGCAGAGCCTGCTCGACGCCGGGTATCGCCGCATCGCGTACATCGGGGGGCCCGCGCACATCGACACCGCGGCCGAGCGGGCGGAAGGTTGGCGGGGAGCCCTCTCGGCGATGGATCCCCATCACGAGCTGTCCTCGCTGCAGCGCTTCGCGACGTTCCGCGTCGACGGCGGGCGTGCGGCCATGGAGGAACTCCTCGCGCTGCCGGAGCCGCCGGACGCGGTCGTCGCCGGGAACAACCTCATCGGCGTCGGCGCGATCCAGGTCCTCACGGAGCGCGGCCTCACCCCTCCGGAACTCGGTGTCGCGGTGATCGGATCGCTGCCCTTCACGACGCTGTCTCCCTCCGCTGTGACCGTCGTGCGGTTGCCGGCGCGGCACATGGGCGTGACGGCGGCGCGGATGCTGCTCGAACGGATCAGGGGAGACGTGCAGCCGGCTCGGACGGTCGTCCTCTCCGGCGAGGTGCAGCGCGCGACCGCACGCGCCTGACCGCAGGTCGCTACTGGGAGCGCCAGAACCGCGCTGCGAGGTTCGTCATCTCCTTGTCGAGATCGTCGACCTTCACCTCCAATCGGTCGAGGCGGTGATCGAGGCCGTCGAGTCGTGCGGTCATCTCGCCGCGGAGCCCGATCATCTCGCCACGCAGCCCGATCATCGCTCCCTGCAGCGCACCCATCGCCGCGCGCAGCGCTCCGATCTCGCTCATCATCACTCCGTGCAGCGCTGCCAGCGCCGCGTGCAGCCCACCGGTTTCGTTCGTCATCTCGATGCGGAGGCTGCCGATCTCGGTGGTCATCTCGGTGCGGAGGCCGTTGATCTCGCCGGTCATTTCGGTGCGGAGGGTGCCGATCTCGCCGGTCATGTCGGTGCGGAGGCCGTTGATCTCGCCGGTCATTTCGGTGCGGAGGCCGTTGATCTCGCCGGTCATTTCGGTGCGGAGGCCGTTGATCTCGCCGGTCATGTCGATGCGGAGGGTGCCGATCTCGCCGGTCATGTCTGTGCGGAGGGTGCCGATCTCGGTGCGTAGTCGTGTGGTCTCGGTGGTCATGTCGGTGCGGAGGCCGGCGATCTCGGTGGTCATCTCGGTGCGGAGGCCGGCGATCTCGGTGGTCATGTCGGTGCGGAGGCCGGCGATCTCGGTGGTCATGTCGGTGCGGAGCCTGCCGATCTCGCCGGTCATCTCTCCCCGCAGTCCGCCGATCTCCGCACGGAGCACGCGACCGAACTGCGTCGTCATGAGGGTCATGCCGCCGAGCATCGTCGTCACGAAGATGCCGATCAGCGTCCATACCTGCGGGTCGTCCAAGGGCATGCCTCCAGTCTCGATCGGAGGGGTCAGGATGTCACGGTATTCCGGTGCTGAACCGGCGTTTTCCCAGTCAGGCGCGGGGATGGTGGAATCTTCGGAGATTGGCCATCGCGGTGCAGGAGCGGTCACCTCCTTGCGCCCTGAAATCGATTTCGCGTAGCCTGGGTCCAGGTCAGCACGGCCCGTCGGTATCGAAGGAGAGACCATGCGCTGCACCCTCGGGGTGGACATCGGCACGTCCAGCGGCAAGGGCGTCCTCGTGGACCCCGCCGGCACGATCCTCGCGACTGCGACCCGCGCGCACGACGTCTCCCGTCCGCAGTCCGGATGGGTCGAGATGGACGGCCGGATCTGGTGGGACGAGTTCGTCGAGCTGGCCACGGACCTTCTCTCCGCGGTCCCCGACGCGGACGTCGTGGGGGTCGGAGTGAGCGGCATGGGCCCGTGCATCCTGCTCGCCGACGAGGACGACGAGCCCGTGCGCCCCGCGATCCTCTACGGCGTGGACACCCGTTCCACCGCGCAGATCGAGCGCATGACGGCGGAGCTCGGCGTCGAGGAGATCACCCGCGTGGGCGGCTCGACCCTCACGTCGCAGGCCGGCGGGCCCAAGATCGCCTGGGTCGCCGAGGAGGAACCGGAGACCTGGCAGCGCGCGCGGCGGCTCTACATGCCCGCCTCCTGGTTGGCTCGCAAGCTCACCGGTGCCTACGTCCTCGACCACCAGTCCGCCAGCCAGGTCTCGCCGTTGTACGACATCGAGGGCGGGCAGTGGCACGAGCCCTGGTGGCAGCGGTTCGCCGGGACGGTCGAGCAGCCGCCGCTGCGCTGGGCGGGGGAGATCGCGGGCACCGTGACCGTCGCTGCGGCGGCCCTGACCGGCCTGCCCGAGGGAACGCCGGTCATCACCGGCACGATCGACGCCTGGACCGAGGCGGTGAGTGTCGGCGCCCATGAGGTCGGCGACCTCATGCTGATGTACGGTACGACGATGTTCCTCGTCGCGACCGGGGAGCAGACCCTCCGCACGCCCTCGATGTGGACGACGGCCGGCGCCTTCGCGGGCACGCGCAACCTCGCCGGCGGGCTGTCCACATCCGGAGCGCTCACCGCGTGGCTGAAGGACCTCTCCGGTACCGACTACCCGGCGCTGCTGGCCGAGGCGGAGGAGTCGGGGCCCGGCGCGAACGGCCTGCTGATGCTGCCGTACTTCGCCGGCGAGCGCACCCCGATCCAGGATCCGGATGCCCGCGGGGTCATCGCCGGGCTCACCCTCCGGCACACCCGAGGAGACCTCTACCGCGCCGCGCTCGAAGCCACAGCGCTGGGCGTGCGGCACAACGTCGAGACGATGCGCGCCGCCGGCGCCGACATCCGCCGCATCGTGGCGGTCGGCGGGGGCACGCAAGGGCGGCTCTGGCTGCAGATCGTCTCCGACATCACCGGGCTCGTGCAGGAGGTGCCGCAGACGACGATCGGCGCGAGCTACGGGGCCGCCTTCCTCGCGGCGACGGCCACGGCCGCCGAGGATGCCGCGCCCGCCATCGCCGACTGGAACCCCATCGCCGACACCGTCCGTCCGGACGAGGCGCTGCGCCCCTTCGCCGACGCCCTCTTCGACCGTTACGTGCGGCTGTACGACGGCTCGAAGGACGTCGTCCATGAACTCGCCGCCGCCCAGCGCGACGGCTCCCCGACCACCTCGACCCCGGAGAACTCATGACCGCTTACACCCTGCCCACCCCGGCGCCCCGTCCTGCCACGGCGCCGAAGACCGCCTACCTGATCGCGTCCGGCGATCTCCGTGAGTCGGCCAACACGGCCGGCTGGCCCACCCAGGTCGAGCTCGAAGCCGGGGTCACCGGCGTGCTGAATGACCTCGGCTGGACGGTCATCCGCGCCAACGAGGTCGACCCGGAGACCGGTCACGGGTTCATCTCCAGCCAGCGCATGGGTCTCGAGGTCTTCAAGAACATCCCCGTCGACGCACCGCTCATCGTCGCCGAGGCCGTCTGGCAGTACTCGCACCACGTGCTCGCGGGCCTCCGCACGCACGAGGGTCCGATCCTCACGGTGGCGAACTTCGCGGGCGACTGGCCCGGCCTCGTCGGCCTCCTCGGCCTCAACGCGGGCCTGACGAAGATGGACAAGCCGTACGCGACGATCTGGTCGGTCGACTTCACCGACGACTGGTTCCGCGAGGGCATCCGGGAGTGGACCGAGACCGGCGCCATCACCCACGATGCCTCCCACGTGCGTCCGCTCCCCGCGCTGCCCGACAGCCCGGAGAAGCAGCTCGGCGAGGCCCTGGCCGCGGAACTGCGCGCTGAGAAGGCCATCATCGGCGTCTTCGACGAGGGCTGCATGGGAATGTACAACGCCATCTTCGACGACGAGCTCCTCAACCAGACCGGCATCTACAAGGAGCGCCTGTCGCAGTCGGCGCTCTACGCGGAGATGCTGAACGTGACCGACGAGGAGGCCGACGCCGCGTACGACTGGCTGATCGAGCGGGGGATGACGTTCCGCTACGGCGAGGACGCCGCGACCGAGCTCACCCGTGAGCAGGTGCAGTGGCAGCTGAAGATGTACATCGCCGCGCTCCGCATCGCGGACGACTTCGGGCTCGACGCGGTCGGCATCCAGTACCAGCAGGGGTTGAAGGACCTCGTTCCGGCCTCGGACCTGGCGGAGGGCATCCTCAACTCCACCGAGCGCCCGCCGGTGACCTCGCGCGACGGCTCCCGCGTGCTGCACGAGGGGCGCGCGTTCCCGCACTTCAACGAGGCCGACGAGGGCGTCGCCGTCGATGCGCTCGTGACCGACCGCGTCTGGCGCGCGATGGGGCTCGTTCCCGACAACACTCTCCACGACGTCCGCTGGGGCGAGGACCACGACGGGCAGTTCGTGTGGGTGTACGAGATCTCCGGCTCGGTGCCGGCCTCCCACCTCGGCGGCTGGCAGAACGCGGAGGGCTGGCGCCAGGGGCACGTGTTCTTCCCTGCGGGCGGCGCCACGATCAACGGCGTCTCGAAGCCCGGCGAGGTCGTGCTCTCGCGGGTTTTCATCGCCGAGGGGGTCCTGCAGGCGGACATCTTCCGGGCGTCGGTCGTCGAGCTGCCGGCGGAGGAGACGCAGCGCCGGAAGGACGCCACGAACCCGGAGTGGCCGATCGCCCACGTGGTGCTGCACGGCATCTCGCGCGATCAGTTCATGGCACGGCACAAGGCGAACCACGCGCAGCTCGTCTACGCCCCCGACGCCGAGACCGCGGACAAGGCGCTGATCGCGAAGGCCGCGATGTTCGACGGCATGGGCATCAAGGTCAACCTCGTCGGCGACGTGTCGATCTGAGGCCGCGGCTCGTCACTGCGAGCGCCAGAACCGCGTCGCGAGGTTCGTGAGCTCCCTGTCGAGATCGTCGACCTTCGTCTCGATGCGTCCGAGCCGGGCGTCGAGGCCGTCGATCCGTGCGGAGAGGGTGCCGTCGATGCGATCGATCCGTGCGGAGAGCGTGCCGTCGATGCGGTCCACCTCCGCACGGATCACGCGGCTGAGCTGCGACGTCATGAGTGTCATGCCGCCGAGCATCACGGCGGCGAAGACGCCGATCAGTGTCCATACCTGCGGGTCGTCCACGGTCATGCCTCCAGTCTGAGTCCGGGGTCTCAGGCTGTCACGGTATTCCGCAGGGGCAGGGCCGCGAACACGGGACCTGTGGACGGGAGAAGCGGTACCGGGGTCGGTGCAGGAGCAGCCCTCAGGGGGAGGGGCGGAGGTCGCTCGGCGGGCCGCTCAGCGCGCGCAGGGCGTAGAGGATCGTCGCGAGGTCGACGAGCTCCTGCACCAGTGCGCCGACGACCGCGGGGATGACGCCGGTCATTGCCACGACCATCAGTCCCACGCTCAGACCGATCCCGATCCAGATCGCGGTGAGGGCCACGCGGAGGGTGTGCCGTCCGATCGCGACGGCGTCGACGACCTTGGCGAGCGAATCCACGAGGATGACGACGTCGGCGGCGTCCCCGGCGGCCGTCGCCCCCTTCGCGCCCATCGCGATGCCGATGTCGGCCGCCGCCAGCACCGGCGCGTCGTTGACACCGTCGCCGACCATCAGCACGGGCCGTGGCTGCATCTCGGCGGCCAGACGCACCTTCTCGGGAGGCAGCAGCTCGGCGTGGATCTCGTCGATCCCGACCTGCCGTCCGATCGACTCCGCCGTGGTGGCCACATCCCCGGTCAACATCGCGAGCCTGTCGACCTCGTGCGTCCGCATCCAGGAGACCACGGCGGGCGCCTCCGGGCGGGCGGCGTCGGCGAGCACGAGGGCCCCTGCGAACCGACCGTCCACGGCGACGTACGCGGCGGCCTGTCCCGGTGCGAGCTCCACCCGCACGGTGTCGGGGGCGAGGGAGGCCACGTAGGCCGGCTTGCCGACGACGACCGAACGGCCGCCGATCGTCGCGGACACCCCGTTCGTCGCGGTCTCGCTCGCCTCCGTCGCCGCGTGCAGGGCCAGGCCCCGTGCGGCGGCGGCGCGACGGATGCCGTCGGCGAGCACGTGCGACGAGTACTGCTCGGCGGAGGCGGCGAGTCGCAGGATCTCATCCGCATCGAAACCGCGGGACGGTCGCACGTCGACCAGCTCCGGCCTCCCCTGGGTGAGCGTCCCGGTCTTGTCGAACGCGGCCGAGCGCACCCGGGCGATCTGCTCGATGACCGCGCCGCTCTTCATGATGACGCCCGACTTCGCCGCCCGGGAGAGCCCGCCGAGGAAGGCCACCGGGGCGGCGATCAGCAGCGGGCAGGGCGTCGCCAGCACGAGCACCTCGGCGAACCGGGTCGCGTCGCCGGAGAGTGCCCACGCCGTCCCCGCGAGCACGAGCGCGACGGCGGTGAACGGAATCGCGAACCGGTCGGCGAGACGCACGATGGGAGCGTGGGAGGACTCGGCCTCGGCGACCAGGGCGACGATCTGCTGATACTGACTGTCGGCGCCGGTGCGGAGGGCGCGGAGGCGGATGGCCCGGCTGCCGTTGATCGCGCCCGACAGCACCTCGTCGCCCGCACCGCGCGTCACGGGCAGACTTTCGCCCGTGAGCGACGATTCGTCGAACGACGCGCTGTCCGTGAGCAGTTCACCGTCCACGGGGATGATCTCCGCCGGGCGCACGAGAAGCACGTCGCCCACGGCCACATCGTCGACCGGCGCCTCCCTCGCCGCGTCCGAGTCCGCGTCCTCGGGATGCGTCAGCACATGGGCGCTGCGGGGCGAGCGATCCAGCAGTGCGGAGAGGTCGCGCTTCGCCCGGCGGCCCGCGAAGTCCTCCAGCGCCTCACCGCCGGAGAGCATCAGGACGATGATGAGCGCCGCGATGTATTCGCCCACCGCGAGCGTCGCGACCATGGCGACGACGGCGAGGATGTCGAGTCCGACGTGGCCGCGGAGCACGTCGCGCACCATGCCGATGAGGGTCCAGACCACCACCGCAGCCACGAAGACCGTGGCGACCCACCGGCCGATGGTCTCCTCCCCGGCGGCGTGAAGCCCTCCGACCACGGCGAAGACGATGACCGTCAGGGTGATGACGGGGTACCGCCAGAGGAGTCGGAGGGCGCGCATGCGTCCAGCATCGTCGGAATCGGTGCGCACCGCCAGCATCCCCCTTCCGACACCTGTGCTTAAGCGATATAGTCGGCCGCGAGTCGCGACGTCGCGGCCCGCTCTCGACAACGACGCCGAAGGAGAAGACACCGTCATGAGTTCCTCACCCGCACGATCGTCCCGCCTGAGAAGAGGTGTCGCGGCAGCAGTGGCGATCGCTGCCGCCGGAGCCGCCGCCCTCGCCGCCTCGACGACGGCCGTCGCCGATGCGGATGCCGCCGACCCGCAGCTCGCCGTCTACGTCGAGGTCAACTCGAACGATTTAGCGAATGTCGCGGACTACACGCTCGCCGAGTCGGGCCGCCCCGCCGTCGATCTGGCCATGATCTTCGCCGCGAACATCAACTACGACGGGGAGCGGGCGGTCCTCCACCTCAACGAGCGGGTCACCGAGACGCTGCAGGACGCGCAGAACCAGATCCGCCCGCTGCAGGCCCAGGGCACCAAGGTCCTCCTGTCGGTGCTCGGAAACCACCAGGGTGCCGGCTTCGCGAACTTCACCTCGTACGCGGAAGCCGACGCCTTCGCCGCGCAGCTCGCCGACACCGTCACCACCTACGGCCTGGACGGCATCGATTTCGACGACGAGTGGAGCAACTACGGGGCGAACGGCACGCCGCAGCCGAACCCGCAGTCCTTCGGCTGGCTCGCCTCCGCGCTGCGCGATCGCCTGGGACCGGACAAGCTCATCACGCTGTACGCGATCGGCCCGTCCTACACGACCACGGACTTCGGCCTCTTCGACGCCGGCAGCGTGCTCGATCACGCCTGGAACCCGTACTACCCGACCTACGACGCTCCCACCGTGCCGGGCCTGGACGACCGCGGCCGGCTCGGCGCCGCGGCGATCGACCTCGCGAACACCAGCGCCACGACGGCCGCCGACTTCGCCCAGCGCACGGTGGCGGACGGGTACGGCGTCTACGTCGCGTACAACCTCACCGCGACGGATCAGTCGGCGTACCTCTCCGGCATCACCCAGGCGCTGAAGGGGGAGGCGACTCTGTACCGCGCAGGGTCGCGGTGAGTCAGCCCAGGTCGAAGAGCTCGACCTGACGAAGCGTGACCTCGACCGTCGCCCGCACGCGGATGGCCGGGGTCACGACCGGCATCTCCAGAGTGAACGGCGTCGTCCGGTCGGGAGCCAGGTCTTCGCGGTGTCTGGTGGCGAGGGGATGCCAGGCTCCATCGGCACCCTCCATCTCCCAGCGCAGCGCATCGGCCGCCGTGGGCCCGAGGCTCGTGACGGTGATGTCGGTGAGGCCGCGGGGTGAGGGGAATCGCCAGCCCACCCACGAGCCTTCCGGCAGCCGGACGCCCGCGTCGCCCTGCGGATCGCCGTCGTCGAACAGCCGTGGCGCATCGAGGACATCCGCGGAGGCGACGATCTCTCCCGCGTCGGCGGTGAGGTCGCACCGCCACGGCTCGGCGTCGAGTGCGTCCTCACCGCTCTCGAGCGCCCGCGCCGGGTCCGTGCCGAACACCAGGTCGAGCACCGCGTCCCCCCGAAGCGCGTCGATCGGCAGATCGGCGGTGGGGAGAGGGCGTCCGTCCAGCCGGGCGTCCTCCAACACGTGCGCGGCGGGGGAGCTCCGTCGCGAGCGGATGCGCAGCGACGTGCCGTCTCCGCGTGCGACCCGGATGTCGTCGGACAGCGGGGACCCGATCCGCAGAGTCCCCGCGGCGAGTTCCAGGGGATAGAGGCCGAGCGCGGCCCAGAGCCACCAGGCGCTCATCTCTCCGTTGTCCTCGTCGCCGGGGAACCCCTGGCCGATGTGGGCACCGGCGAAGAGGCGGCGCGCGAGGCCGTGCACGAGGCCCGCGCTGTGCCACGGCCGGTCCGTGAAGGCGTACATGAAGGGAAGGTGGTGCGCCGGCTGATTCGACAGCGCGCACATGCCCGACCGCTGGGCGCGGGCTTCGCGCTGCTCGTGGATGACGGTGCCGTACGCACCGCCGAAGCGCTCGTCGGCGGTCTCGGGCTCGGCGAAGAGGGCGTCGAGGTGCCGACCGAGTCCCGCAGGGCCGCCGTGGAGCGCCGCGAGGCCCCGCCCGTCGTGCACCGTGCCCACGGACATCCCCCAGGCGTTCGTCTCGACGTTGTCGCCGCCCCAGACGCGAGGATCGAAATCCGGTGCGAAGGACCCGTCCGCCGTGCGACCGCGGAAGAATCCGGAGGCAGGATCGAACAGGGCGCGCGCCGCGCGGGAGCGGTTCGCGAAGTACCGCGCAAAGGCCCGGTAGCGCGCGGCGCCGTCCGCCGCCGTCGACGCCGCGAGCTGGGCGGCGAACCGGCCGAGGGCGGCATCGCTCACGGCGTTCTCGATGCTCCAGCTCATCCCCTCCGGCACGTCGGACGGGATGAAGCCGAGGAAGCGACCGCGGCCGATGCCCTTGCGACCCCGTCGCGGATCCGGGCCCGGCTCGCACGCGTCGCGCCACCCGCTCTCGAACGCCGCCTCGCGGTCGAAGGGCACTCCCCATCGCGCGGCGTCGGCGAAGATCTGGTCGCTGGAGGTCCCGACCATGCTGTCCACATACCCGGGGGCGCTCCACCGCGCCATCCAGCCGCCGCGGCGATACTGCATGAGCTGTCCGTCCAGCAGGCGTCCGGCCAGCGCGGGGTCGAGGAGCGCGAGCGCGGGCCACTCGGTGCGGTACGTGTCCCAATAGCCGTTGTTGACGACGAGCTCGCCTTCCGCGACCGGCGCCCCCGTTGCCGACTCGCCGAAGGCGGTCCGCGGGGCGAACACGTCGGCGAAACGCCACGCCGGTGCCTCCGCGGTGCCCGTGTTCTCCGCCGCCGTGTTCGGATACAGATGCATACGGTGGAGCGCGGCGGCGATCCGGGCGCGCTGCTCCTCGTCGGCCAGGCCGCGGAACGGGCGCTCGGCCTCGGGGAGCGGGGGGATCGTCACGCGCCCGAGCAGCCGGTTCCACGCGGCGGCCGCGCGGGCGCGGAGCTCGTCGAACGGGACGGCGGGAGGTGCCTCGAGGGCGAGGCTGTGCCGGGCCTGCGCGACGGAGAGGAACGAGACCCCGACCCGCACCTCGACGGCGCCCACGGCGCGGACGAAGCCCGCGACCCGGGCACGCCCGTCGTCGTCGAGGGCGCCGTGCGCGGCGTTCGACGCGCTATGCACGGTCCCGGCGAAGTAGCAGCGTGGCGCGTTCCCCCAGTCCTCTGGACCCTCGGGGATCCACCCCTCGAAGCCGATGTCGGTGAAGGTGAGCAGCCCCTCGTTCGTGAGCTGATCGATCACGAAACCCACGGCGGCGCGCGGATCGTCGCACCGCACGCGGAAGGCCGCGGTGTGCGAGGTCGCGGTCATCTCGACATGCACGCCGTCGCCGAGGTCGGCGGTGTACTCGTGCGGGCGGGCGCGTTCGCTTCCCTCGACGATCCAGCGGCGTCGATCCTCCCTGGCCGACCGTGCTGTGCCGAAGAACGGCATGAGCTGAAGAACCGCGCGATCGCCGATCCACGGGCTGGGCTGGTGCGAGAACTGCAGGGCTTCGAGACGCCGTCCCTGCGGATCGTCATGCACGAACGGGCGGTAGGGCCAGCGTGCGTCCGCGGCGTCGGTCGCCGGCGTGACGAAGGTGAACCCGTGCGGCGCGGCGACCGCCGGGACCGTGTTCCCGCGGGAGAAGCGGGGGCCGGAATGGGAGCCGCGCCGGGTGTCGACCCGCTCGACGGGTGGGAGGTCGCCGGGGCCAGGGCGCTCCTCGACGAGGACCTGCACGAAACCGGTGACCTCCGCGGGCACATCCGGCGTGGTCGCCAGCTCGGCCGTGCCGAAGACGAGCTCGACCGTGCCCGTCCCGGTGCCGAGGGGTGCGAGGGCGACGCTGTCGGCGTTCCACTGCTCCGGCATGCTCCACCGGGCGGCGAACTGCCCCTCGGCCGTGAGCGGGAAGTCGTACCGGTCGCGGACGGCGGCGATGTCGCTCAGCCGGCTGCCGTCGGCGGTCCGCACGTCGACGGTGACCGCGAGCGCGGCCCAGGGGGCGAGGGTCGCGGCGGGGCCGTCGGCGTAGAACGCCCAGTGCAGCACGGTGTCCGGGGTGAGGGCGATGCCGTCGAGGCCGGGGACGTCGATCCGCTGCGCCCCGCGGGAGGGGTCGAACGTGTAGGCGTAGACGGGGCCGGGGAGCACCCCGGCGTGTGGGCGCGACGACGGAGGATCCGCGGGACCGGAGGCCGGGCGGAGCAGCGGCGCGCTCACCCCTTCAGTGCACCCTCCTGCACGCCCTTGAAGAAGAAGCGCTGCGTGAACGAGAACATGATGACGATCGGCACGAGCGCGATCATGGTGCCGGCGGCGATGAGTCGCGGATCGACCGAGAAGCTGCTGTTGAGGTAGGCCATGCCGACGGTCAGGGTGTACTTGGCCGGGTCGGAGAGCACGATGAGCGGCCAGAGGTAGTCGTCCCACGCGCCGATGAAGGCGAAGATCGCCACGACCGAGACCATGCCGCGGATGTTCGGCCACACGATGTGCCGGATGCGCTGCCACGTGGTCGCACCGTCGACGGTGGCCGCGTCGAGCACGTCCTTCGGGATCATCCGGCACGCGGTGGCGACGAGCAGCACGTTCATGGCGCTGATCGCTCCGGGCAGGAACACGCCCCACAGGGTGTCGGCGAGCCCGAGAGCGCGGATGGTGAGGAAGTTGCTCGTCACCGTGACCTCGCCCGGGAACAGCAGCGTGGACAGCAGGATGCCCATGACGACCCACTTGCCGCGGAAGCGCATGCAGCCCAGGGAGTAGCCGGCGAACGTGGCCAGGATCACGTTGCTGAGCACGGTGCCGAGCGAGACGAGCAGCGAGTGCCAGGCGTAGAGGTAGACGGGGACGATGTCGGCGACCCTCGTGTAGTTCTGCAACGTCGGCTCGCGGGGGATGAGCTCGGGCGGGAACGAGTAGATGTTCTCCTGCGGGCCCTTGAACGACGTGGAGAGCTGCCAGACGAAGGGGCCGATCACGAGGAAGAGGACGAACAGCAGCAGCGCGTACCGTCCGATGAGTCCGCCGAGCGTGGGCTTGCTGAAGTCGCCGGAGCCGCGGCGGCGGAAGATGCGCTCGCGACCGGGCCGCGGAGCCTCCTCCCCAGGCGGGGTGCTCTCCACCGGGGGCGTCGTCAGAGTCGTCATGCGGAGACCTTCGCCTTCTTCTCGCGGTTCATGAACGCGATCGCCGCGAGCGGCACGAGCGTGAGGAGGAACAGCGCCACGCTGATCGCGGACGCGTAGCCGATGTTGCCGTTCAGGCCCGACCCCACCTGGCGGATGAGCATCACGAGCGACATGTCGTAGCCGCCGGGGCCGCCCGTGCTCTTGGAGAGCACGTCGAGCTCGGCGAACACCCGCATGGCGGACACCGCGATGAGCACGGCGATGAGGAGCATCGCCCCGCGCACCGACGGGATCGTGACGGAGAGGAAGCGGCGGAACGAGCTCGCACCGTCGAGCATCGCGGCCTCGTGCAGCTCCTTGCCCACGTTCCCCAGGGCGGCGAGGTACACCACCATGTAGTAGCCCAGGCCCTTCCACACGGTCAGCAGGATCGCGCAGCCGAGCAGCAGCCAGCGGTCGACGAGGAAGGCCATCGGCTGGTCGATGAGGCCGAGGAACTCCAGGGTCTGGTTGATGATGCCCCGGCTGTCGAACAGCCAGGTCCAGATGAGCGCGACCACGACGACCGACGCGATCACGGGGAAGTAGAACGTGGTGCGGAAGAACGAGATGCCGGGGAGCTTCTTCTGCACGAGGAGGGCGAGGAGCAGCGGGAGGACCGTGAGCAGCGGCACGCACACGACCACATAGATGAGGCAGGTGGTGAGCGCGTTCCAGAACATCTCGTCGCCGAACATGCGCTCGTAGTTGGCGCCGCCGACGAACTCCGGGGTCCGCAGGGGGCGAGCATCCGTGAAGCTGAGGACGACGGTGTTGAGGAACGGCCAGAGCGCGAACACCAGCACCCAGATCACGGCGGGGGCGAGGAGCAGCCACGGGGTGAACCACTTGTGGGATCTCATCGTCGACCTCCGCTGCCGGGTGCCGGTGTCCGCGCGCATGGTCACTGGTCCACGCGGTTCGCGTTGGCGTACTCGACGATCTTGTCGAGCTGCGTCTTGGCGTCGGCCTCGCCGTTCACGGCCAGGGCGATCTGCTGGGTCATGTAGGTGGCCATGTCCGAGGTCCACTGGAACGGCAGGGCCTTCGCGTCCTTCATCGCGCCGAATACGGTGTCGATCGCCGCGAGCTGCTTCTCGTCGGTGACCGAGGAGGCGATGTTCTCGACGACCTGGTCGCCGCCGTCGGCCGTGCCGGGGGCGGTGCCGACCGCGAGGGAGGAGAACGCGACCTGGTTCTCCTCGTTCGTGGCGAACTCGGCGAACGCAAGAGCCGCTTCCTTGTTGTCGGAGTCGGCGGAGACGTTGAGGCCCTGCACGTAGAGCGGCGCGACACCGAGGCGCGGGGTGGCGACGGTGTTCTCCAGCAGTGCCGGGGCGTCCTTCTGCAGATCGGTCGTGAAGCCGGTGCCGCCGGTCGTGAAGGCGACCTTCTCCTGGATGTAGGCCTCCGCGTTCCCGCCGTAGTCGCCGGTGAGTGCTTCGGCGGGCATCGCGCCCGCGGCGTAGGCGTCCGCGTACTGCTCGATGATCGCGGCCGCCTCGTCGGTGTTGAAGTCGAACTCGCCCTCGTCGTTGATGACCTCCATGCCGGCGGCGGTGAACGTGTCCAGCGCCGGGATCGAGGAGAGGAGCTGGACCTTGCCGCCGGACTCCGTGGCGACGTCCTTCGCGAGCGTGAGCAGCTCGTCGACCGTCGTCGGCAGGTTCTCCTCGGTGACGCCGTACGGGGCGAGCTGGGCGAGGTTCCACCAGGACGCGTCGCTGGAGAGGTACCAGGGAAGGCCGTACGTGCCCTCGACGCCGGGGTACTGGCTGTAGGCGTCCCAGGCGCCGGCGTTGTACGTCGACTTCAGGTCGGGATCCGCGGTGTCCAGGTCGACGAGCTTCCCGGCGGCGACGAGCGGGTAGGCGATGTCCGGCGGCAGGTTCAGCACGTCGGGGAGGGTGTCGGCGTTCGCCTGGCTCAGGATCTTCTCCTGGTAGCCGTCGCCGGGCTGGTCGAGCCACTCCACGGTCACGTCCGGATGCTCCTCCTCGAAGGCCGCGATGAGGTCCTCGAAGTAGGGAGTGAACTTCTCGTTCTTCAGCGACCAGGTCTGGAACTGGATGGTTCCGCTGAGCTCGCCGGAGGTGTCGATGGGGCCGGCGCCGTCCGAGGCGGCACCGCCTCCGGTGCAGCTCACGAGCGCCAGGGCGCCGATCGTGAAGGTTGCCAGAGCGACAATGCGTGCGGGAACTTTCATCGTGCTTCTTCCTCGAGGCGGGCGATTCGGCGTGGTCCGACGAAGGGACTACAGCGCTTTAGCAGATGAAACCATCGGATCCGGTCGGTGTCAAGGTGGGCGCTATCGACGCTGTTGCTCAAGCGTTATAGTGGTGCGACATGTCCTCGTGGGAGGGCACGGTCCGAAAGGTGCACACATGACGCAGCGCGGCGCTCTCGACGCTCCTCTCCGTTTCGGGGCGAACTACACGCCGTCGAAGGACTGGATGCACTCCTGGCTCGACTTCACGCCGGACGACGTGCGTCGCGACTTCGCGGCCCTCGCCGCGCTCGGCCTCGACCATGTGCGGGTGTTCCCGCTCTGGACCGTCCTGCAGCCCAACCGCACCCTCATCCGCTCGAAGGCGATCGACGACGTGCGCACCATGGTCGACATCGCCGCCGAGTTCGGGATGGACGTGAGCGTCGACGTCATCCAGGGGCACCTGTCGAGCTTCGACTTCGTCCCTTCGTGGCTGTACACCTGGCACGACCGGAACATGTTCACCGATCCGACGGCCCTCGACGGTCAGGTGCAGCTCGTGGAGCGGCTCGCCGGTGCCCTGCGGGACGCCCCGAACTTCCTCGGGCTCACGCTCGGCAACGAGACGAATCAGTTCTCCGCGCACACCCACCCCTCGCCGTGGCCGGTCACGACCGACGAGGCGGGCGGCTGGATCGAGGCGCTGCTCGCCGCGGCGGAACGGGGCGCCCCGGGGCTGCCGCACGTGCACAGCGAGTACGACGCGGTCTGGTACATGGACGACCACGGGTTCACGCCGGCGCATGCCTCCCGCCTCGGCGCGATGACGACGGTCCACTCCTGGATCTTCAACGGCACGGCGCAGCGCTACGGAGGTCGCTCGATCGCCGCCGACCGCCACGCGGAGTACCTCATCGAGCTCTCCCGCGCGTTCGCGACCGATCCCGCCCGTCCGATCTGGCTACAGGAGGTCGGCGCCCCCTCGAACTGCCTCGACGAGAGCGAGATGCCCGGCTTCCTCGAGGCCACCGTGCGTTCGGCCCTCCGCACCGAGAACCTCTGGGGCGTGACGTGGTGGTGCTCGCACGACGTGAGTCGGGAGCTCGCCGACTTCCCGGAGCTCGAGTACTCCCTGGGGCTCATCGATCAGGAGGGCGCGGCGAAGCCCCTCGGCCGCCGGTTCGCGGAGCTCATCCCCGAGCTGCGCACCCGCACCGCGGCTCCGGCCCGCCCGACGGCGATCGTGGTGGACGTCGACGAGCAGGAGGTGCCGGTGAGCCGGGCGGCCCTGAGCCCCGGCGGTGCGGTCTTCCAGGCCTGGGTCGACGCCTGCGCCGCGGGCGAAGACCCCGCCCTGGTGACCTCCCGCACCGCGCAGGACCCCGCGGCGCTGGAGTCGCGCGGCATCCGCCGTCTCATCCACCCCGCCCCGTCCGCGTCCGACGTCACCCGCTACGCCTCCGTCAACACCGTCGTCTGACGCCGAGACCCCGGGTTGTCGTCGAGACCCCGGGGTGCGCGCGGCGATAGCCCGGGGTGGGGGCGGGGAGGCGGGGTCTCAGCGGGGCGGTGGCGCGGTGCTCTCGCGGGCGGTGAGCACGGGGGTCGGGCCCTGGACGCTCGGCAGCGTGGTGCCGGCCTCGATCTGCTGCAGCAGGAGCGTGGCCGCCTGCTCGCCGAGCTCGAACGTGTCGCGGGTCATGGCGGTGATCGACGGGTTGATGAGGCCCGCGATGACGGAGTCGTCGAACGACGCGAGTGAGACGTCGCGCGGAACCGCCCGGCCCATCTCCTGCGCCACCCGGAGGCCGGCGACGGCCATCACATCGTTGTCGTAGACGATCGCGGTCGGGCGCTGCCGGCCGGAGAGCTGCGCGCGGGTGACCGCGGAGGCGCGGGCGGGGGAGAAGTCGGTCGTGATGACCTCGCCGGAGACGCCGTCCGCCGCCATCCGCTCCAGCACCTCGGCGCGCAGACGGGTGTGCTCCAGCTCCGCCGGGCCCGCGACGTAGGCGATACGGGTGTGGCCGAGGGCGGCGAGGTAGGAGAAGAGCGTCTCCGCGACGGCGTCGTCGCCGATCCAGACGCTGGGCACCGCGCCGTCCGGGGACGGCTTCGAGCCGATCATCACGGCGCGGGCGTCCAGGGCCATGATGCGCTCGCCGCGGGGGTCGTCGTCGCGCGGGTCGATGAGGATGATGCCGTCGACCTGATTCGACGACCGCCACTGCCGATGCACCTCCATCTCCTCGTCGATGTCGGCGACGAGGCGGAGCTGCAGCCCGACCTTGCTCTCGGAGAGCCGGGACTCGATGCCGGCGATGAGGTCGGTGAAGAAGGCCTCGGAGCCGAGGGAGCGTGCCGGGCGGGCGAGGGCGAACCCGACCGCGTTGGCCCGGGCGCCGACGAGGGCGCGGGCAGCGGAGCTCGGCTGCCAGTGGTGCTCTTCGATGATGGAGAGGATGCGCTGCCGCGTCTCCTCGCTCACACCGGGACGACCGTTGAGGGCGAACGAGACGGCGCCGGGGGAGACACCGGCCATGCGCGCGATGTCCGCGATCGTCACGCGTTTCCCCGGGGTCATAGGCATCACCCTACTTGATCGGTTTAGCCTCTCGTAAGCACGGGAGACGGTACCGTAGACTCCCGTGCTAGATCGTTTTAGTAAACGGCGAGCATCGAACCCCTTCCCTCACCGTCGAGCCCGGAGAACCCCCACATGCATGACGACACCTCGCTCACCGTCGGCCGCGTCAAGCGGGTCCTCGAAGAGCGCATCCGCCCCGCCATCCACTCGGCCGCGGTTCCTCTCACGGTCGAGGCGCACCAGCTCCCCGGAGAGCCCATCGCCCCGACGGAGGGCCTGGCGCTCCCGTTCGCCCCGGCCGCGGTCGGCGAGCTGTGGGGTCCGGCCTGGGGCACCACCTGGTTCAAGCTCACCGGTCGGGTGCCCGCGGAATGGGCCGGCCGCCGGGTCGAGGCGCTCATCGACCTGGGCTTCGACGTGAACATGACGGGGTTCCAGTGCGAGGCCCTCGCCTACCGCCCCGACGGCACGCCGATCAAGAGCATCAACCCGCGCAACCAGTGGGTCCCGATCGCCGAGAGCGCCGCGGGTGACGAGGCCGTCGAGATCTACCTGGAGGGCGCGTCCAACCCCGTCCTCCTCGACTACCACCCCTTCCTGCCGACGCAGGAGGGCGACATCCTCACCTCCTCGAAGGAGCCGCTGTACCGGCTGCGGCGCCTCGACCTCGCGGTGTTCGAGCCCGAGGTGTTCGATCTGTCCCTCGACCTCGAGGTGCTGTTCGAGCTGCAGGCGGAGCTCCCCGCCACGTCGCCGCGCCGCATGCGCATCCTGCAGGCCCTGGACGACGCACTCGACGTGCTCGACCTGCAGCGCATCGTGGAGACCGCCGGTGACGCGCGGGCCCGGCTCGCCGACGTCCTCGCCGCTCCGGCCGAAGCGAGTGCGCACCGGATCTCGGCCGTCGGCCACGCGCATATCGACTCGGCCTGGCTGTGGCCGGTGCGCGAGACGATCCGCAAGGTCGCCCGCACGACCTCGTCCATGACCACGCTCATCGAGGAGCAGCCCGACTTCCAGTACGGCATGTCCAGCGCGCAGCAGTACGCCTGGATCAAGGAGCACCGCCCCGAGGTGTGGGAGCGGGTCAAGGCCGCTGTCGCCGCGGGGCGCTTCCTGCCTCTGGGTGGCATGTGGGTCGAGTCCGACACCGTGATGCCCACGGGCGAGTCTCTCGTGCGGCAGTTCTCGCACGGGCAGCGGTTCTTCGAGCGCGAGTTCGGCATCCGGTCGAAGGGCGTGTGGCTGCCCGACAGCTTCGGCTACTCGCCGGCCCTGCCGCAGCTGATGCGCCGAGCCGGATTCGAGTGGTTCTTCACACAGAAGATCTCCTGGAATCAGCAGAACGTGTTCCCGCACCACTCCTTCCTCTGGGAGGGCATCGACGGCTCGCAGGTGTTCACGCACTTCCCGTCGATGGACACCTACAACTCGCAGCTCAGCGGCATGGAGGTCGCGAAGGCCTCTCGTCAGTTCAAGGAGAACCGCCTCAGCTCGCGGTCGATCGCCCCTGTCGGCTGGGGTGATGGCGGCGGCGGCACGACGCGCGAGATGACGGGCAAGGCCGAGAGGCTGCGCGACCTCGAGGGCAGCGCGCAGGTCGTGTGGGAGCACCCCGACGTGTTCTTCGACGTCGCCAAGGCCGAGCTGCCGAACCCCGCCGTGTGGGTCGGCGAGCTCTACCTCGAACTGCACCGCGGCACGCTTACCAGCCAGCACGCCACGAAGGCCCTGCACCGCTGGGCAGAGCACGCGCTGGTGGAGGCCGAGCTGTGGGCGGCGACCGACGCCGTGCGCACCGGCGCCGCGTACCCGCAGGCCGAGCTCGACCGGCTCTGGCAGGCCGTGCTGCTGCACGAGTTCCACGACATCCTGCCCGGAACATCGATCGCGTGGGTGCACCGCGAGGCCGTCGCCGTGCTGTCGGACGTGCTGTCGGATGCGCGCGACATCGCCGATGCCGCGCGCCGGTCGCTCGCCGGCGAGGGCGACCGCGAGCTGCTGTTCGAGCCGACCTCGGTCGGTCGGGGACGCGCGCTCGGCGCCTCGTGGGTCCCTGAGCCCGTCGAAGGGGCGGTCTCGCTCGTCGAGGACGCTTCGGCAGGCTCAGCGGTCCACCCGGGCTGGCGCCTGGAGAACGAGCTCGTGTCCGTGCTCGTCTCGGGCGAGGGCCTGATCGTCTCCGCCGTCGACAAGGCCACCGGCCGCGACGCCGTCGCCCCGGGCAAGGCCGCGAACCTGTTCCAGCTGCACCAGGACTTCCCGAACATGTGGGACGCGTGGGACATCGACCGGTACTACCGCAACAGCGTCGACGACCTCACCGCGGTCTCGTCGATCGAGGCATCGCTCGTGAACGGTGTCGCGCAGATCGTCGTCGTGCGTCCGTTCTCGGAGTCGACGATCACGCAGACGATCACACTCGCCCCGGGCTCGAGGACCGTGCACCTCCGCAACGAGGTCGACTGGCACGAGACCGAGAAGCTGCTCAAGCTCGCCTTCCCGCTCGACATCCAGGCGTCGCACACCGAAGCCGAGACGCAGTTCGGCTAGCAGGCGCGCGTCACCCACACGAACACGAGCTGGGAGGCGGCGAAGTTCGAGACGTCGATGCACCGCTTCGTGCTGGTGCGCGAGCAGGACTTCGGCGCGGCCCTCGTGAACGACTCGATCTACGGGTACGACACGACGCGCGAGGTGGGCGAGGACGGGGTCACCACGACCGTGCGACTCTCCCTGCTGCGGGCGCCGCGGTTCCCCGACCCGGACACGGATCACGGGCTCCACGAGATCGAGGTCGGCTTCGTGATCGGCGCCGACGCCGCGATCGCCACGGTCGAGGGCATCCGCCTCAACAGCGTGCCCACGGTGATCCGCGGCACGCGCGAGGTCGAGCCGCTGGTGGAGGTGTCGGGTGAGGGGATCGTCGTCTCGGCCGTGAAGCTCGCCGACGACGGCTCCGGCGACGTCATCGTGCGGGTGTACGAGGCGCTCGGGCGTCGTGCGGTCGGCGAGCTCTCGGTCGGCTTCGACCACCGCGAGGTGCGCGAGGTGAGCCTGATCGAGGACGAGATCGAGACGCCCCGTCTCGGGGGCGGGCTCCACCTCCGCCCCTTCGAGGTCCGCACCCTCCGCATCGCCCGCTGAGCCCCGGCCTCCTCGCGCCCGGCGCTCCGTGCCGGATCAGAAACGCGCCTCCCCGCCCTTCGGGAGGCGCGTTTCTCATCCCGCCGGGCGGGATCGGTGCGCGTCCTCGACGGTGCGCATCGCCGCGACGCCGTCGACCAGCGCAGGCCGCTGATCGGGGGCGTCGCGGAAGAAGGAGACGACGGAGGCCACGGCTGCCGGGTCAGACCCTAGGTGATGCGCATCGAGGATCACGGGGGCGCGTCCGGCGATCGAGATCGCCAGCTTCGGCCCGTGTGGGCCGACAGGCGTGGTGGTGCCGATCTCCTCCCAGGAGGCATCGACCCGGGCAGATCTGCGGACTCCGTGCAGGCCCCTCTCGTCGAGTACGAGACCCAGCGGCTGGCCCTGCGCGAGGACTTCCCGGCCGAGGCCGACGAGCGAGACGACGGCGAGCACGTACGGGCCCCATTCGAGAAGCCGACCGCCCATCGTCGGAAGGTCCAGGGCCTGAACGAGGAAGGCCGCCGCTGCGGGAAGCAAACCCGTCAGGGGAACGAGCCATGAGGAGATGCGGACGCCCGTGGACGGCGTGAATCGCAGCGGGCCGCTTGCCTCGATTCGGATCAGGCGTTCGCGCAAGGACCGCACCCAGAACCAGAGTGCCACCGCGAGCATCCCGGCGTAGAGAGCGAGTGCGATCAGGATGAGGCGGAAGCCTGGACGGGTATCCATGATCGCCAGCAGCAGGGGCAGTAGAGGAAGGATGCCGACGAGCCCGAGCGCCGCAGACGGGAAGCGGCCGTTCGGGTGGACCGATCGTGAGCCGTCGACGATGCGCGGGGACCGCGCGACAGTGTTCATCGGTATCCGCTGTCAGGCGGGCGGGAGGCGGAGGACCTCGGGCGACTCGCCGCCGGTGAGGTCGTCGGCGATGCGGAGGCTGCGGGCCAGCTCGTCGAGCGCGCCGATGAGGGTCCCGAAGCGTTCGCGGTCGCTGCAGACGGCCGTCAGGGTCACCAGGTGCGTGCCGGTGTCCCAGGTGTAGGTCGCGAAGGGCGGGGCCGAGGGGGAGGGCGGCGTCGGGACCACGAGCTTCTCGCCCACGCCGAGCCGGGTCGGGAAGGAGGTCGTGTCGTCGTACTCCATCGGCATCGACGCGCGGGCGATCCGGATGTCGGGCGTGAGCGCCTGCACCGTCGCCATCGCCACGACGAGGTCCGGCTCCGCCTTCCAGGTCCACGCGAGGACCCGGCCGTCGGCCTTCTTCATGAGCATCGGCGCGGCCTGGCTCATCGCCCAGGCTCCGAACCGCGAGCCGGGGCGCTCCGTCGCGCCGACCGCGGCGTTCACCTGGCCGAGCAGCATCCGGATCGCGGCCTTGCGATGCCGGCGCCCCTTCCACCCGAGCGAGTCCGTCACGGGGATCCACAGCTGGGGGTCGGCGTCGGCGTGCAGTCGCATGGCTTCACGGTATCGGCCGAGGCTGAAGGATGCCGGTATGGCTCGGCGTCGCGGACAGGGCCCTCGGGTAGAGTTGCCACCGCCCGACCAGGGCTTCTCCTTGGCCGCCACCCCGTTAGGCATCTCTGTGACTTCCTCCGACGATCCGATCGATGCGTCGCGCGACGCCACCGCCGCACAGCCCCGTCCGCTGAAGATCCTCCTCGGCTGTGACACGTTCGCTCCCGACATCAACGGTGCCGCCCGCTTCGCCGAGCGTCTCGCCGCCGGGCTCGTGCAGCGCGGGCACGAGGTGCACGTCGTCGCCCCCAACCAGGCCTACCGCCGCACCGCGCCCCGCACCGAGGTGATCGAGGGGGAGCCGATGACGCTCCACCGCCTGCCCTCCGTGCGCTGGGCGCCGCACGACTGGCTGCGCTTCGTGTGGCCGTGGCGCTCCAAGCACTACGCACGGAAGGTGCTCGATGCCGTGCAGCCCGACGTCGTGCATATCCAGTCGCACATCGTCATCGGGCGCGGACTCGCGCGCATCGCGAAGCAGCGCGGTATCCCGGTCATCGCGACGAACCACGTCATGGCCGAGAACATCCTCGACCACACGACCATGCCGAAGTTCGTCGACGACATGGTGCTCAAGTTCGCCTGGGCCGACGCGAAGCGCACCTTCGACCTGACGCGGGCGATCACCACGCCCACGCGTCGGGCCGCCGACTTCCTGGAGAAGACGGTCGAGGTGCGCGGCGTCATCCCGGTGAGCTGCGGCATCGACCGCTCCCAGTACACCCCGGTCATCGCCCCGCGCGAGGAGAACCGGCTCGTGTTCGTGGGCCGGCTGACGGCGGAGAAGCAGGTCGAGGTCATCCTCAAGGCGATGACGAAGCTCGACCCGGCGCTGAACACGACGTTCGACATCGTCGGCGGCGGAGACCAGCGCAAGCAGCTCGAGAGCCTGACGGCACAGCTCGGCCTGTCCGATCGAGTGACCTTCCACGGCCGGACCACCGACGAGGAGCTGCGGGCGCTGCTGTCCCGCGCGAGCCTCTTCGTCATCGCGTCGATCGCCGAGCTGCAGTCCATCGCGACGATGGAGGCCATGGCATCGGCGCTGCCGATCGTCGCCGCCGACGCCGTCGCCCTGCCCCACCTCGTGCACGACGGCGAGAACGGCCACCTCTTCACGCCGGGAGACGTCGACGAGCTCGCCGCGAAGCTCACCGCTGTTTTGACCGCCTCCCCCGGCGAGTACGAGCGGATGCAGAAGGCGTCCCTCGACGGCGTGGCCATCCACGACATCAACCGCACGCTCGACACCTTCGAGGCGCTGTACCGCGACGAGCCGCTGCCCGAGTGACGCGGATGCACGTCGTCTTCTTCGCCGATCAGCACCTCGACTCCCTCGGCGGGGCGCAGGTGTCGATGCGGCTGCAGCGGACGTTCCTGGAGCGCGCCGGCCATACCGTGACGGTCGTCGCGCCCCGTATGCACGCACGGCGTGACGACGCTGCATCGTCCCCCGGGAACGTCGACCTCCCGTCGCTGCCGATCACCCTGGACCGGGAGTACGCGATGACCTGGCCGGGTCGGGCGACCGATCGGGCCCTTGACCGGGCGATGGCGCATCGGCCTCCGGTCGACCTCGTGCACGTGCAGGCCGACTTCTGGGGCGCCTTCATCGGTCACCGGTTCGCCGCCCGCCATGGAATCCCGGTCGTGCACACGATGCACAACCGGGTCGACGTGGGGCTCGCCGCGGTCACGCCGCTGCACCGGCCCGTGCTCGCTGTGCTCAACCTCTGGCGCCGCACCGCCCTCCGAGGCATCGGTGTGCCGGTCGGCGGCAGCGACGGGTGGTCGTACCTCCGCGGGCTCGCGGCGGACGCCGCCGCCGTGACGGCGCCTTCCGGGCATTTCGCGCGGCGACTGGAGCAGAACGGCGTCGCCCGCACCGTCGACGTGGTGTGGAACGGCATCGACGACGACGTCCGCGCGCAGACGCTCGCGGCGGCTCCCGTCGAGCGGATGCCGGGGCGTCCTCGGTTCGTCTGGCTCGGGCGGATGAGTCCGGAGAAGCGCCTGCTCCCGTTCCTCCGCGCCTGGGTGGACGCGGACATCGACGCCGACCTCGAGGTGATCGGCGGCGGCGGAGAGCGGGCGGCGGCCGAACGGATCGTCGCGGGGCGTGCGGGCGTGCGGTTCGCCGGTCGCCTCTCCTATGCGCAGACCCTGGAGCGGATCGCCGCCGCCGATGCGCTCGTGCAGACGTCCATCGGATTCGAGACCCAGGGGATGACGCCGTTCGAGGCGGCCACCCTCGGCACGCCCTCCGTCGTGTGCGACCCCGACATCGCCGCTGAGCTGCAGGGCGGGCTCTGGGCTGTGCCGACGGCGGAGCCGCACGCCCGCGGACGCGCCCTCGAGGCGCAACGGATCGAGGCCCTCGCCGCGACGCTTCGGCAGGCGGCCGCGGACATCGCGCACGGGACCGGGCCGCAGCCGGTACCGGCCGTCGCGGAGGCCTTCCGCCAGTCCTCGCGGACGGCCGCCATGATCGAGGTCTACGAGCGGGTGCTCTCCGGAGCCTGAGCGCTCACAGGAAGCCGTAGAAGTTCGACGAGAGCCAGCTCAGCACGACCGTCAGCAGACCGGCGCCGGAGACACCGATGGCGATCCCCGCGAGCAGCCGCGGTCCCGGCCGCCGTGCCGCGATGAGGCCGAGCACGAGCGCCGCCCCGTAGCCGATGAAGGTGAGGATGCCCGATCCCCCCTCGATCAGTCCGATCATGCTGTAGGTCCGGTCCGACATGTAGACGAACGGCCGCGCGAGGATGAGGAACACGTCGATCGCCAGCGTCACCAGCGCGACGATGAAGGCGGCGCGCCCGAGGGAGTCGCCGGGAGTGCGCGGCACCGGCGGACCGTAGAGCGGGACGCCCTGCGCCGATCCGGGGGCGGATCCCGGCGCGGTCGGGTACGGCTGAGGGGTGGCGGTGGGGAAGGCCTGAGGGACAGCAGCGGTGGGGAACACGTGCCCGCCGCCCGGCGTCGGCGCGTAGGGGGCCCCGGGGGCGGGGGCCTGGGCACCGGGGTACTGCGGCTCGGCCGGAAGCGGAGGAGGGGTCGGGACTGCGGCCGGGTCGCCGGCACCGTCGCGCGAGGGGTGTGCGGGCTGCTGGGGGTCGCTCATGCCCCGAGCGTAGCCCTCCTCGCGGACGGCCGGGAGGTCAGCGGTAGACGTGGCCGGGGTCGGCCTGCGACAGGGCGTCCTGTCCGGTGACGCGGCTCCAGTCCGTGGGGGTGCGACGGTAGCCGTCGCGCCGCAGTTCGACGAACGTGGCGATGATCGCCCAGATGCTGAGGGCGAGGAGGAGGATGAGGAGTAGCATGGCAGAAAAGCTACGCTCGGTGTTATGCTGCCACGAGTGGCGGATCGGGCACTGTTCGTAGGAAAACTGCCATTCCGGGAGATGTGATGAAGACCGTCGCGTGCGTGGTGCAGGACGGCTTCGCGCCGTTCGAGTTCGGGGTCGCCTGCGAGGCGTTCGGTCTGGACCGGTCGTCCGACGGGGTGCCGAACTTCGACTTCCGCATCGTCGCCCCACGGCCCGGGGTCGTGCGCTCCAAGATCGGCTTCTCCATCAACGTGGAGCATGATCTGTCCTTCGCCGCGGAGGCCGACCTCGTCGTGTTCTGCCCGGTGCCCCGGGAGACTTGGGGCGACATCGATCCGCTCCTCGTCGAGGTCGCCCGCGAAGCGGTGGCGCGCGGAGCCTGGGTGATGAGCGTGTGCAGCGGCTCGTTCATCCTCGCGGCGGCCGGAGTGCTGGACGGGCGGCGCGCCACGACGCACTGGATGTACGCGCACACGATGGCGGACATGTACCCCGACATCGACATCGATCCTGACGTGCTCTTCGTCCAGGACGGCCGCATCATCACCAGCGCGGGCACTGCCGCGGGCATCGACGCCTGCCTGCACCTGCTGCGACAGGAGCTCGGGGCGGAGATCACCAACCGGATCGCGCGTCGGATGGTCGTGCCGCCGCAGCGCGACGGGGGTCAGGCGCAGTTCATCGATCGGCCCATCCCGGTCGCACCCACGGACTCGCTCGCCGCGGTGGCCGACTGGGCGGTGGAGAACCTCCGTGACGAGTTGACGGTCGACCAGCTCGCGGCGCGGGCGCTCATGTCGCCGCGGACCTTCGCGCGCCGCTTCAAAGCCGAGTACGGGGCGACCCCCGCCGCGTGGCTCGGGCGGCAGCGGATCATCCAGGCCCAGCGTCTCCTCGAGCGCACCGACCTTCCGCTCGAGCACATCGCGACCGACTGCGGCTTCGGTTCCGCGGCCGTCCTGCGGCAGAACTTCGCCCGCGTGCTGGGCGTGACCCCCACCGCCTACCGCGCCCGCTTCTCCTGCGCCGACGCCGTCCCTGCCGCCTGACCGCCTCCCCCTCCCGCTGCGCCCGCTGCGGACCCGTCCCGCGGGCCCGCACCGGCCCCGCCAACGTGCGGGATCGATAGCGCCCGCTAGCGGACCGTGTCCGGGACCTTTTCCGTCCCCACATCCGTCCCCGCGTCCGTCCCCGGTGCCTTGCGGGATCAAGAACGCGCGGGGCGGGGACCGTCCCCGGCCTTTTCCGTCCCCACATCCGTCCCCGCGTCCGTCCCCGGTGCCGTTCGGGATCAAGAACGCGCGGGCGTGGACCGTCCCCGAGGCCTTTTCCGTCCCGCTACCAGCCGCGTCCGTTCTCTGCTGCCGTTCGGGATCAAGAACGCGCTGGAGTGAGCCGCGTCCGGAGCGGTTTCCGTTCCGCTTCCGCGTCTGTCGAGCGGGATCAAGACTGCGCGCGCGGGGGTGGCATTCGGAGCTCTTTCCGTCCCGCTCCGTTGCGCCCCACTCCGGCCCGAGCCGCCGGGGGTGGGCATTGTGCGCTCCGCAGTGGATCTCGTCGGTGCGGCCGACGGGCTGGCCGCATCGACGCGGGATCAGAAAGGCTCCGCAGTATGGCAGACCGGGTGCGTTGTTGATCCCACGCGAGAAGTGACACGGCGGGCGGGATCAGAAAGGGGCCGCGGACGGAGGGTGGAGGTGCGTTTTTGATCCCGCGCGGGGATCGCGGGGCCGGGTGGGACGGGATCGGGAAGCGAGGAGGGGTCAGTGCCAGTGGGCGGGGGAGGGGAGGGTGACGTCGCGGACGTCGACCCCGGTGGGCGTGACCGTGGCGACCGCGTAGAGGAGGGACTGCGTCGGGTAGCCGTGCGGGCGGTTGTCGCGGATGATGGCGCGGTCGTCTTCCGGGGACAGGGCGGCCGAAGCTCCGAGGAGCGCGGTCCACTCGGTCGCCCAGTCGGCGCTCGCCGCGGCGGGACCCAGCGCGCGGAACTCCGGGAGCCAGGCGGCGATGCGCGGGGTCTCCTCGTCGTCGAGGTCGTCGTGGGCGATCATGTGCGTCCCGGGCTCGATGGGTGTCTCCCGCAGCTCCGCACCGTCCCAGGAGAGCACCCGGGCGCCGTCCGGCCCCACTTCGAGCAGATTGAAGCCGTGCATCGGCGGCGCACCCTGCGGGGAGCGACCGGTGACCGCGGCGAGCGGAAGGGTGCCGCGGGAGACCGCCGCGGTCGCGGAGAGGTCCTGCACGTCGGCGCGGTTGAGGAGCACGGCGAGGCGTCGTTCCACGGGGTTCACGGCGAGCCAGGCCCCACCGGCCCGCCGGTCACGGATGCCGATCACCCCCGGATACTCCTCGGGCCACCACTCGCCCAGGGCATCCCACTCCCGAGCCGGGTCCTCGTCGCGGACGGCCAGCAGCCGCGCGGATCCCGCGGTCTCGACATCGATCACCACCGTGCACACGCTTCCGAGTCTAGGTCGGTCGAGGCGGGCGGGACCCGCGACGAATCCGTGCGCGATGACCCGGGCGTCCGGACCCTGGGGCAGAATCGAGGCGTGAACATCGTCGTCGGAGTCACGGGCGGCATCGCCGCGTACAAGACGGTGCACCTCGTGCGCCTGCTCACGAAGGCCGGTCATGAGGTGACCGTGGTGCCCACCGAGGACGCGCTGCGCTTCGTGGGCCTGCCGACCTGGGAGGCCCTGAGTCGGCACCCGGTGGCGACGAGCGTGCATGAGGACGTTGCCCGCGTCCGGCACGTCGCCCTGGGCCAGGGAGCGGACCTCATCGTGATCGCCCCGGCGACGGCGAACTCGCTCGCGAAGATGGCCGCGGGGCTGGCCGACGACCTCCTCGGCACGACGCTGCTCGCGACCGAGGCGCCCGTGCTCGTCGCGCCCGCGATGCACGCGGAGATGTGGCGGAACGCGGCCACGCAGGCGAACATGGCGACGCTCCGGGAACGCGGCGTGCACGTGGTCGGACCGGCCGACGGCGAGCTGGCCGGCGGTGACAGCGGACCCGGTCGCATGGTCGAGCCGGAGGAGATCCTGGCGGCGGCCCAGGCGCTGCTGACACCGGGCGACCTGGCAGGCGTGCGGGTCGTCGTCTCGGCAGGCGGGACGCGGGAGCCCATCGATCCGGTGCGCTTCCTCGGCAACCGGAGCAGCGGGCGCCAGGGGGTCGCGCTCGCGGCGGAGGCGGCGGCGCGCGGCGCGGAGGTGGCGCTCGTCGCGGCGAACGTCTCCGGGGACGTGCTCGCGGAGGCCCGCCACCCGCACGTCCGGATCGTCCGGGTCGGCACGGCCGCGGAGCTGTCCGCGGCGATGAAGGAGGAATCCGCGGCGGCCGACGTCGTGCTGATGGCGGCGGCCGTGGCCGACTATCGACCGGTCGAGGTCTCCGCGCGCAAGCTCACCAAGGACCGCGGCGGGGTCGGCACCATCGAGCTCGTCGAGAACGAGGACATCGTCGCCGCGCTCGTCGAGAAGCGAGGCGCGGGACAGCTCATCGTCGCGTTCGCGGCGGAGACGCCCGAGGATGAGGCGGAGATGCTCGCCCGCGCCCGCGGCAAGCAGGAGCGCAAGGGGGTCGACCTGCTGGTGGTGAACGAGGTCGGCTGGGAGCAGGGGTTCGAGCGCGGCGAGAACGCCGTGCACATACTCGGGCCCGGCGGGGTCGTGGCGCGGACCGCGGCGGGGAGCAAGCGCGAGGTGGCGGCGGCCGTCTGGGACGAGGTCGCCCGCGAGAGGTGAGGGGCGGTGGAGTCGCGCACCGCCGAATGCTAAACTTGAGTCAACCAAACTCAACTTTCAGAAGGAGCATCTCCAGGAGGAGCGCATGACCACCCCGCAGACCGGATCCCCGAACCAGGAACAGCAGTCCGCCCTCGAGCAGTTCGGCATCAACCTGACCGACCGCGCCCGCGAGGGCAAGCTCGACCCCGTCATCGGACGGGACAGTGAGATCCGGCGTGTCAGCCAGGTGCTCACTCGTCGCACCAAGAACAACCCGGTGCTGATCGGCGAGCCCGGCGTCGGCAAGACGGCGGTGGTCGAAGGGCTCGCGCAGCGCATCGTCGCGGGCGACGTCGCGGAGTCCCTCAAGGACAAGGAGCTCGTCTCGCTCGACATCTCCGCCCTCGTCGCGGGCGCCATGTACCGCGGCCAGTTCGAGGAGCGCCTGAAGCAGGTCCTCAAGGAGATCACCGAGTCGGACGGCCAGGTCATCACGTTCATCGACGAGCTGCACGTGCTCATGGGTGCGGGCGGCGGCGAGGGCTCGGTCGCGGCGTCGAACATGCTCAAGCCGATGCTGGCCCGCGGCGAGCTGCGGCTCATCGGCGCCACCACGCTCAACGAGTACCGCGAGTTCATCGAGAAGGACGCCGCCCTCGAGCGCCGCTTCCAGCAGGTGTACGTCGGCGAACCGACCGTCGAGGACACGATCGCGATCCTCCGCGGGCTCAAGGGCCGCTACGAGGCGCACCACGGGGTGACCATCTCCGACAGCGCCCTCGTGGCCGCGGCGTCGCTGTCCAACCGCTACCTGCCCGCGCGGCAGCTTCCGGACAAGGCCATCGACCTGATCGACGAGTCGATGTCGCGCCTGAAGATGGAGATCGACTCCTCTCCGGTCGAGATCGACCAGCTCAAGCGCCAGGTCGACCGGCTGAAGCTGGAGGAGCTCGCGCTCAAGCGGGAGAAGGACGCCGCGTCCAAGGAGCGTCTCGGCACCCTCCGGGAGAACCTCGTCGAGCTCGAGAAGGAGCTCGCCGGACTCGAAGCCCGGTGGGCGCGGGAACGGCAGGGTCTCAACCGCGTCGGTGAGCTGAAGAAGCAGCTCGACGACGCGATCACCCAGCGCGACCTCGCCATGCGCAACGCCGACTACACGAAGGCGTCGAAGCTCGAGTACGAGACGATCAAGCGCCTGGAGCGCGACATCGCGGAGGCGGAGCAGGCCGAGGCCACCGCCTCGAGCGAGCCGCGCATGGTGAACGAGCAGGTCACCGAGGAGGACATCGCGGCCGTAATCGCGGCCTGGACGGGCATCCCGGTCGGGCGGCTGCTGCAGGGGGAGAGCGAGAAGCTGCTGCACCTGGAGAACGAGCTCGGCAAGCGCCTCATCGGCCAGAAGGATGCCGTCAAGGCGGTGTCCGACGCCGTGCGCCGCTCGCGCGCGGGCATCAGCGATCCCGGTCGTCCCACGGGCTCGTTCCTCTTCCTCGGACCGACCGGTGTCGGCAAGACCGAGCTGGCCAAGGCGCTCGCGCAGTTCCTCTTCGACGACGAGCACGCCATGGTGCGCATCGACATGTCGGAATACGGCGAGAAGCACTCGGTCTCCCGGCTCGTCGGCGCCCCTCCCGGGTATGTCGGCTACGAGCAGGGCGGTCAGCTCACCGAGGCCGTGCGGCGTCGTCCCTACAGCGTGATCCTGCTCGACGAGGTCGAGAAGGCGCACCCCGAGGTGTTCGACGTGCTGCTGCAGGTGCTCGACGACGGGCGGCTGACCGACGGGCAGGGGCGCACGGTCGACTTCTCGAACGTGATCCTCATCCTGACCTCCAACCTGGGCTCGCCGATCCTCATCGACCCCGTGCTCTCCGTGGAGGAGAAGCGGGAGCAGGTGATGGCGCTCGTGCGCCAGGCGTTCCGGCCCGAGTTCCTGAACCGTCTCGATGACATCGTGATGTTCCAGGCGCTCACCGAGGACGACCTCGCGCAGATCGTGGAGCTGTCGGTCGACCAGCTTCACGACCGGCTGCGCGACCGTCGCCTCACGCTGGCGGTCACTCCTGGGGCGCGGTCGTGGCTGGCCGAGCGCGGTTACGACCCGGTGTTCGGCGCCCGCCCGCTGCGTCGCCTCATCCAGACCGAGGTGCAGAACAAGCTCGCGACCGCCCTCCTCTCGGGTGGCGTGCACGACGGCGACACCGTCCGCGTGGATGTGGCGGCCGACGGTACGGGCCTCGTGCTCACGGCGACGACCCCCGAGCCGGAGGTCGAGGACGACGACGTGATCGAGGCGGAGCTGCTCGACGACTGATCCCGACCGGCACATAGCGAGAAGGCCCGGTATGCGCGACGCATACCGGGCATTTCGTGTGTCGATGCTCAGGCGCTGAGGACGACCGTCTCCGCGATCGGACGACGCACGCGCGGGGCGACCTCGCGCTCCTGCAGCACCTCCGGCAGGGCCTCGATGTCGCCGAACTCGCCGACGGCGATGACGGTGGCGGGGGTGAAGCGCGCCTCCAGGTCGGCGAACTCGCGGACGACCTCGGGGTCGAAGCCGCTCATCTGGTGCACGACGAGGCCGTCGTGGTGGGCCTGCACGGAGAAGTGCGCCACGGCCTGGCCGAGGTCGTAGAACGCGTGGCTGATCGGCGTGCCGTCGGCGGTCGCGGTCTCGGCGATCGCGACGACGAGCACGGCCGCGTTGCCGGCCCAGGCCTGGTTGAAGCCCATGAGCGCGTCGACGATCTGGGCGTGCAGGGCGGTGCCGCGGCGGGCGACGATGAAGCGCCACGGCTGGATGTTGTTGGCGGAGGGGCTCCAGCGGGCGGCCTCGAGCGCGGTGGCGAGCTTGGCCTCGTCGATCGGATGCTGCGCGTCGTACGCGCGGGGGCTCCAGCGGCCGGCGAGGACGTCGAGGACGGGGTGCTCGGTCGGGGCGGTGCGGTCGATGACGGGAGTGCTCACGGAAGTGCCTTTCGGACGGAGGGGATCGGACACCGTCGTCCGCGTACACGGGGGATGAACCGATGCATGTGCATGCATATTCCCGGAGGTCGGTTCGCGTCAATCCAGGAGGTTGCGGGAGGCGGCGTCGGCGAGCGCGGCGCGGACGGCGCGGATCGAGGGGGCGTCCGCGGACACCCGCCGCGCGGAGGAGAAGATCTCCCGGCGCGGTTCCTGCGGGAGCGGGGCGAGGTCGACCGTCGGGGTGTCGCCCGCCCACACGAGCTCGGGGAGGAGCCCCACCGCGAGCCCGGCGTGGATGAGCCGGACGTGCGCGGTGAGGTCGGCGAGCTCGAAACGCACGTCCGGCTCGAACCCGGCGGTGCGACAGAGCTGCTCGGCCCACGCGCGGGACGCCGTGCCGGCAGGCTCGAGCACCCACGGCTCCGCGCGGGTGGCCCACAGGGCGGCGACGGGGTCGGCAGCTCCCGCAGCTCCGGGGCGCCGGGCGAGGGCGATGGCGTCGTGGGCGAGCACGACACGGTCGAGGTCGGCGTGGATGGGGCGTGTGCGCCCCGGATACTGCTCGGCGAGGATGAGGTCGTAGTCGCGGCTGGAGACGCCCACGAGGCCGGATTCCGGGTCGCGCTCGGTCACCTCGACGCGCAGGGCGGGGTGGCGCTCGCCGAGGGCCGCGAGGGCGCGGGGCAGCAAGGAGTGCGCGGTGGACTGGAACACCGCGAGGCGCACGGTGCCGGTCACCTCGGTGAGCGACTCGGCGACGGCGACCTGGGCGTGCTCGAGCTGATCGAGGATGCCGATGGCCTCGGCGACCAGCACGTTCCCCTGCGGCGTGAACTGCACCCCGCGACCGACCCGACGCAGCAGTGGCACTCCGACATCGCGCTCCAACGCGGCGAGCTGCTGGGACACGGAGGCCTTGCTGTAGGACAGCGCGTCGGCCACCGCGGAGAGCGTGCCGCGGCGCGACAGTTCCACGAGCAGACGCAGGCGGTGGGCGTCCAGCACGACGGCTCCCAATCGTTCGGGATGAGTGAACAGAATCCACTCGAATCGGTTGATAGACGGAGCCTACCGAGCGGCTGGACAATGATCCAGCCGCACACGACACCCGGGTGTGCGAGGCCGAGGAAGGTACCCCCGCCCCATGACCGTCATCGACGACACCACCCCCCGCACCGAAGAGGTCGCCGCGCTCGTGCAGCGCTGGCTCGCCGAGAGCGAGACCCACCCGGTCGAGCCGGCCGCCCAGCGCCTCTCCGAGGTGCTCAAGGACCCGAACGGACTGGACTTCACCGTCGGCTTCGTCGACGGCGTCATGCGTCCGGAGGACCTGCGGGTCGCCGGCCGCAAGCTCGCCGAGCTGTCGGACATCACGCCCACGCTGCTGCCCGGCTACCTCCGGGCCGCCATCAAGGCCGGCGGGTTCTGGGCGCCGAAGCTCCCGAACGTCGTCGTCCCGATCTCGCGGCGCGTGCTGCGGGCCATGGTCGGCCACCTCGTGCTCGACGCGACGCCGTCCAAGCTCGGCCCGGCCATCGCCAAGCTCCGCAAGACCGGCAACCGTCTGAACCTCAACCTCCTCGGCGAGGCCGTGCTCGGCGAGCGCGAGGCGGGCCGCCGACTGCAGGGCACGTACGACTTCCTCGCCCGCCCGGACGTCGACTACGTCTCGATCAAGGTCTCGAGCGTCGTCAGTCAGCTCTCCATGTGGTCGTTCGACGAGGCCGTCGCCGATGTCGTGGAGAAGCTCACCCCGCTGTACCGGCTCGCGGCGAAGGCCGAGGCGAAGGGGGCCCGCACCGGGACGCAGAAGTTCATCAACCTCGACATGGAGGAGTACCGCGACCTCGACCTGACGATCGCGGCCTTCACGAGCATCCTCGACCAGCCGGGCCTGGAGGACCTCGAGGCGGGCATCGTGCTGCAGGCGTATCTCCCCGACGCGCTCGGCGCCATGCAGCGGCTCCAGGAGTGGGCGGCCGCGCGCCGCGCCAAGGGCGGAGCGCCGATCAAGGTGCGCGTCGTCAAGGGCGCGAACCTCGCGATGGAGGAGGTCGACGCGAAGGTGCACGGCTGGCCGCTCGCGACCTACGGCACCAAGCAGGACTCGGACACGAACTATAAGCGCGTGCTCGACTGGGCGATGACCCCCGAGCGGCTCGACGCCGTGCGTATCGGCGTCGCCGGTCACAACCTCTTCGACATCGCGTACACGTGGTTGCTGGCGAAGGCCCGTGGTGTGACCGGCCCTTCGACAGGCTCAGGGACCCAGGGGCAGAAGGGCGCCCTCGTGGAGTACGAGATGCTGCTCGGCATGGCGACCGGGCAGGCCGAGGCCGTCCGCAAGGACGTCGGCCGTCTCCTGCTCTACACGCCGGTCGTGAACCCGGCGGAGTTCGACGTCGCCATCGCCTACCTCGTGCGGCGCCTCGAGGAGAACGCGAGCCCCGAGAACTTCATGTCGGCCGTGTTCGAGCTGGCCTCGAACCCGACCCTGCTCACCCGCGAGCGGGAGCGCTTCGAGCGCTCGCTCGCCGCGCTCGTCGCCGACCCGTCGGTGCCGGGCCCGAACCGCACGCAGGACCGCACGGCTCCGCGCCCCGCCGCCACGACGGACGGCTTCGCGAACGAGCCCGACACCGATCCCGCGCTCGCCGCGAACCGCGCGTGGGGCCGGGAGATCCTGCAGCGCTCGGTCTCCTCGACGCTCGGCCGGGACGCGATCGCCGCGGCCCGCATCGAGACCGACGCCGAGCTGGACGCCGTGTTCGCGGCCGCCACGTCCGCCGCCGAGAAATGGGCAGCGCTTCCCGCCGCCGAGCGCGCCGCCGTCCTGCACCGCGCGGGCGACGAGCTCGCCGCCCGCCGCGGCGAGCTGCTGGAGATCATGGCGCACGAAGCAGGCAAGACCATCGCCGAGGCCGACCCCGAGGTCAGCGAGGCGATCGACTTCGCGCACTACTACGCCGAGCGCGCGAAGGATCTCGAGGCCATCCCCGGCGCCGAGTTCGTGCCGTCGAAGGTGACCGTGGTCACGCCGCCGTGGAACTTCCCCGTGGCGATCCCCGCCGGCGGTGTGCTGGCCGGCCTCGCCTCCGGATCCGGCGTGATCATCAAGCCCGCGAAGCTCACCCAGCGGTGCGGCGCCGTGATGGTCGAGGCGCTGTGGGCCGCGGGCGTCCCGCGCGATCTGCTCGCCCTCGTCGACCTCGCCTCCCGCGACCTCGGCACCCGCCTGGTGGCGAGCCCCCAGGTCGACCGGGTCATCCTCACCGGGGCCTACGAGACCGCACAGCTGTTCCGCTCCTTCCGGGCCGACCTGCCGCTGCTCGCCGAGACCAGCGGCAAGAACGCGATCATCGTGACGCCGTCGGCCGACCTCGACCTCGCCGCCGCCGACGTCGCCCGCAGCGCGTTCGGCCACGCGGGGCAGAAGTGCTCGGCCGCGTCGCTGGCGATCCTCGTCGGGTCGGTGGCGGACTCGAAGCGCTTCGAGCGGCAGCTCGTGGACGCGGTCACCTCGATGCGCGTCGGGCTTCCCGACGACCCCGCCACGCAGATGGGGCCGATCATCGAGCCCGCGAACGGCAAGCTCCTCACCGCGCTCACCACTCTCGACAAGGGCGAGCGCTGGCTGGTCGAGCCCCGGAAGCTCGATGACGAGGGGAAGCAGTGGACACCGGGGGTGAAGACCGGCGTGCGCGAGGGCTCGTACTTCCACCTCACCGAGTTCTTCGGACCCGTGCTCGGCATCATGCACGCGAAGGACCTCGATGAGGCCATCCGGCTGCAGAACGCGGTCGACTACGGCCTCACCGCGGGGCTGCACTCGCTGGACTCCGCCGAGGTCGCGACCTGGCTGGACCGCGTCGAGGCCGGCAACCTGTATGTGAACCGAGGGATCACCGGCGCCATCGTGCAGCGTCAGCCGTTCGGCGGCTGGAAGCGCTCGGCGGTGGGCGCCGGGGCCAAGGCCGGCGGTCCGAACTACCTCTTCGGTCTGGGCGAGTGGCGTGCGGGCGAGCTGCCCGCCGCGGCTCCGGGGGCGGCGGTGACCCCCGCGGTGACGGGGCTGCTGGAGGCCGCCGCACCCGAGCTCGACCCCGCGGGCATCGAGTGGCTGCATCGTGCCGCGGCCGCCGACGAGCGCGCGTGGATCGACGAGTTCGGCGCCGTGAGCGACAAGTCCGGACTCGGCGTCGAGCGCAACGTGTTCCGGTACCGTCCGGTGGCCGTCGACGTGCGCGTCGCCGAGGACGCGCCGCTCGCCGAGGGGGTCCGGGTGCTCGCCGCTGCCCTGCGCAGCGGCAGCCCGTTCACCGTGTCGGCCGCGTCGCTGCCGTCCCGGGTGGAGAAGGCGCTCAAGGCGCAGGGCGTGACCGTGAAGACCGAGTCGGACGCCGCGTGGACCAAGCGCTACGCGAAGGGGGCCCGGTCGTGGCAGCGGGTGCGGCTCGTGGGCGGCGACGCCGGCGCGCTGCACACGGCCCTCGACGGCAGCCCCGACGTCGCGGTCTGGTCGCACGCCGTGACCGGAGCGGGCCGGGTGGAGATGCTCCCGTTCCTGCACGAACAGGCCGTGTCGATCACCAACCACCGCTTCGGCAACCCGACCACGCTCTCCGAGGGCATCCTCTGATCCCGAGACCCCGGCTACACGTCGAGACCCCCTGCTGCACGCGCGTGCAGCAGGGGGTCTCGGCGCGAAAGCGGGGTCTCGGGAGTCAGCCGCGCAGAGCCTCGGCGAGCTTCACCCGCGAGCCCATCCGGAGCAGGGAGTTCTCGTAGATCTTCGCGCCGACGACGATCGCCGCGACGCAGCTCGCCAGGAGGATCGCGAGGCTCAGCAGCGGCTCCCACCACTGCGCCTCACCGACGAAGAGACGCATCGGCATTCCGACCGGAGCCGAGAACGGCACGTACGACATGATCGTCAGCACCAACGGGTTGTCGTTGAACACGATCACCAGCACGTACGGCGCCATGATGAGCATCGTGATGGGGGTCGTCGTCGAGCCGATGTCCTCCTGGCGGGAGACCATGGAGGCGGCCGCCGCGAACATCGCCGCGAGCAGGATGAACCCGAACAGGAAGAACACCGCGAACCAGATGATGGGGGCGCCGAGGGTGGTCAGAACCTCGCGTTGACCCGTCACGATGAGGCCGATGGTGGCGACGGCCGCGAGGGCGAGGATCTGCCCCATCGCGAGCACCGTGTTGCCGATGACCTTGCCGGCGAGCAGGGTGCGCGCGGGGATCGCCGACAGCAGCACCTCGACCACCCTGGTCTGCTTCTCCTCGACCACGCTCTGCGCGATGGTGCCGCCGAACGTGGCCGCCGCCATCATGAAGACGAGCCCGAACGCGATCGCGATGAAGTAGCGCAGCAGCGGGTTGGTGGTCACCGGCTCGAGGATGACGACCTCGGGCGAGAGCGACAGCCCGGACACGAGCGACCCGGGGGCATCCTCCAGGGCGACGATCGTGTAGCCCGCGGCGTTGTCGCCCGCGAGCACCGCCGCATCGACGTCGCCCTCGCGGACCAGCTCCTCGGCCTCGGCGCGGGAGGCGACCTCGGTCACCTCGACGTCGGGCAGGGCGGACACGGCGCCCGCGGTCTCCGAGGTCACGGCCACCGGCATGGCGTCGTTGTTCTGGCTCGCGAAGCCGCCGAACAGCACGCCGGCGAGGGCGATGAGCAGCAGGATGCCGGTCGAGATCAGGAACGCCTTGCTGCGGAGCTTGGAGCCGATCTCCCGCTCGGCGACCAGCCAGATCCCGTTCCGTGCGGGGGTCGAGGCGTTCACTGGATGACCTCCTTGAAGATCTGGGCGAGGGAGGGGTGCTTGGGTGCGAAGCTCGCGACGTCGCCGCGCGCGACCGCAGACTGCAGCACGCGCTGGGCCGTGTCGGGGCCGTCCGCGTCGAAGAGCGCGTAGCCGCCCTCGAAGTCGACGACCGTGACCCCGGGCTCGGTGCGCAGCCACCCGGCGTCCCCCGCGGAGACCAGCTCGTACCGATCGCGGGCGTGCTCGGCGCGGAGGCCGTCCCGGGATCCGGCCGCCCGGATGGTGCCTCCGGCGAGGATGACGAGATCGTCGCAGAGACGCTCGACCACGTCGAGCTGGTGCGAGGAGAAGAGGATCGAGGCGCCGCGGGCCGCGCTGGCCTGCAGGACCCCGGCGACGACGTCAACCGCGAGGGGGTCCAGGCCGGAGAAGGGCTCGTCGAGGATCAGCACCTCGGGGTCGTGCACGAGCGACGCGGCGATCTGCGCGCGCTGCTGGTTGCCCAGTGACAGCGACTCGATCGTGTCGTCGAGGCGCTCGCCGAGCCCGAGCTCCGTGAGCAGCGCGGTCGCCCGCTCCGTCGCCTCCGGCTTGCTGAATCCGTGCAGGCGCGCGAGGTAGACGATCTGCTCCAGGACCTTCATCTTCGGATACAGGCCGCGCTCCTCGGGCATGTAGCCGAAGCGGCGGCGGTCGCTGGTGGTGAGGGGCGCCCCGTCGAGGTCGACCCGTCCGCCGTCCGACGACAGCAGGCCAAGGATGATGCGCATGGTCGTGGTCTTGCCGGCGCCGTTGCCGCCGACGAAGCCGGTGAGGCGGCCCGGCGCGACCGTGAACGACACGTCGTCCAGCACCCGGCGGCTGCCGTAGCTCTTGGTGATGCCGGAGAGTTCCAGCAGTCCGGTTGTCATGTCGTGGTGCTCCGTCCGAAGGTGATCCGCATGATCTTCACGCTATTGAGTGCGGGCGGGGCGGGGCATCCCCCGCAGGGGGGACTGCGACGGATCAGCCGCGGGACGGACGGCCGACGTGCAGCACCGTGCGCACGAGCAGGCCGGCGACCAACGCCCAGAACGCCGCACTCACCCCGAGCACCGCGATGCCGGAGGCGGCGACGAGAAACGTGACGACCGCGGGGAGCCGCTCACCGGGGTCGTCGATCGCCTGCTGGACGGCCGCGCCGAAGGCGCCGAACAGCGCCAGCCCCGCGACCGCCGGGATCACCGCCGTCGGGGCGAGCACGACGAGCGTGGCGAAGGCGGCGGAGAACGCGCCCAGCACGAGGTAGGACGCTCCGGTCGAGACACCGGCGAGCCAGCGCCGGGTGGGGTCGGGGTCGGCGTCGGGGGACGCGGCGAGGGCCGCGCTGATGGCGGCGAGGTTGATCGCATGACCGCCCGCCGGAGCGCCGAGCGCCGTGCCGAGACCGGTCACGAGCATCGCCGGACGCCACGGGACCTTGTAGCCGAAGCTGCGCATGATCGCGATACCCGGCACGTTCTGCGACGCCATGGTCACGATGAACAGCGGAAGCGCGATGCCGACCAGGGCCCCGACCGTGAAGGCCGGCATCGTCAGCTCGAACCGCGGCAGGAGGACGGCCGGGTCGACGGGGGTCCCGGCGGAGACCAGCGACAGAGCGACGACCGCGGCCGCGGCGGCGAAGGCCAGCGGCACGGCCCACCGGGGAGCCAGACGGGCGAAGAGCAGCCAGGTCAGCACGACCGGGAGCACACCCCACGGGTTCGCGACGACCCCGGTGATCCGCGCGAGGCAGAGCGGCAGCAGCACCCCTGCCAGCATGGCCTGCGCGATCGACGGCGGGATCCGCGCGATCAGGGCGCCAAGCGCGGGCCAGAGCGCCGTGAGGAGGATGAGGGACGCCGTCACGAGGAAGGCTCCGACGGCGGCGGGCCAGCCGCCCTCGACGCTGCCGGTCGCCACGAGCAGTGCGGCACCGGGGGTGGACCACGCGGCCGTGATCGGCATCCGGTAGCGCCAGGCCAGCACGATGCAGGCGAGCCCCATCGCGAGGCTCACGGCGAGGAGTCCGCTGGCCGCCTGCGCCGCCGACGCGCCCACGGCGTCGAGCCCCGTGAGCACCACCGCGAAGGAGCTCGTGAACCCGACCAGTGCCGTGACGATCCCGGCGACGATCGGACGGGTTACGGGGACGGCGGCGGGCATGGCTCCGAGAGTATCGCGGGGGAGCGGTCCGCCTCCGGTCAGGCCAGCCCCATCCGATGCGCGAGCACGACGGCCTGCACGCGGTCCCTGGCACCGAGCTTCTGGAGGATGCGCGAGACATGGGTCTTCACGGTGGCCTCGCCGATGAACAGAGCCCGGGCGATCTCGGCGTTGCTGCGGGCGTCGGCGAGCAGGGTCAGCACCTCGGCCTCCCGCTCGGTCAGCGGCTCCGCGAGTACGGCCGTCGCGGGCGCTTTCGCCACCGCGCGGGCGGGAGCGGCGCCGGCTTCCGGGGTCGCTCCGGCGAAGCGGGTGAGGACGCGGCGGGTCACCTCGGGTGCCAGCATGCCGTCCCCGGCCGCGAGAGCGCGCACCGCGGAGATGAGATCCTCGGCGCCCGCGTTCTTGAGGAGGAATCCGCTCGCGCCGGCTTCGAGCGCCTGATAGAGATAGTCGTCGCGGTCGAACGTCGTCACGATCGCGATCGCGGCGCCCACCGACGGGTCGGCGACGAGGCGGCGCGTCGCCTCGATCCCGTCCATGTCGGGCATCTGCACGTCCATCGTGATGACGTCGGGGCGCAGCGCGGCGGCCTGCGCGACGGCCTCGGCTCCCGTCGAGGCCTCGCCCACGACGGCGATGTCGGGCTGGGTGTCGAGGATCGTGCGGAATCCCGCGCGGAGGAGGGCGTGGTCGTCGACGAGGAGCACTCGGATCGGCGCGGTCATCGTGCGCCCTCCGGCACGGCCGTGCCGAGCGGCACCCGCGCCCGGACCCGCAGACCCCCGGCGACGCGCGGAGTGACCTCGACGGTGCCGCCGGAGGCTGCCGCGCGCTCGCGCATCCCGAGCTGTCCGAGACCGGGTCGCAGCTGGGCGATGGCGCGGCCGGTGTTCACGACCTCGACCTCCACGCCGTCGTCGTCGTAGCGCACGCGCACGTCCGCGGTCGCCCCCGGTCCGGCGTGCCGACGGGCGTTGGTCAGCGATTCCTGTGCGATCCGGTACAGGTTCACGGCGACGAGCGAGGGAACGGGCACCGGATCGCCGATCACGGTGTACGCGGTGGGGAGACCCGCCTCGGTCGATGCCTGCGCGAGCGCCGCGATGTCGTCGAGGGAGACGGTCGACGCCGACTCGGTCGTGTCGCCGCCGGGAGTGCGCAGCGTCTCCAGCAGCTGGCGCAGCTCCTGGATCGCGTCCCGCGCGGAGGACTCGATCCCGGAGAGGATGCGCGCCGACTGGGCAGGATCGCTCTCGAGCACGAGGCGCGCGGCGCCCGCCTGCACGCCCATCACCGACACGTGGTGGGCGACGACGTCGTGCAGCTCCCTGGCGATCCGCACCCGGTCGAGGGCCACCGCCTGCGCCGCGGTGACCTCGCGCTCGCGCTCCAGTTCGCGGGTGCGCTCTTCCAGCACGGTGCGCTGCTCGGCTGCCGCCCAGGAGCGCTCGCCGAAGTAATAGGCACCGCCGAAGTACAGGGCGTTGAGGAGGATCTGGATGAGCATGAACGCCACGTAGGGCGACATGGCTCCGGCGACGACGTCCGCCTTATCGGCCTCGCTGATGGCGTCGCGGTACATGGTGATGAGGAGCCACACGAACATGCCGACGATGATGGCGACGCGGACGACGAGGGCCTTCCGGCGATCGTTCATCCAGGCGCCGACCGTGTAGAGCGCGATGAACATCGCGATGTTGCCGACGTAGATCTCCGGCACTCGGATCGTCACAGCCGTGAAGTAGGCCAGCGACACCACGACGGCCACGGTGCCGGGCCAGCGTCGGCGGAACCCGAGCGGCGCCGCCACGACGACGGCGTAGACGAGCGCGGTCCACAGCGGGGCCTGCTCGTCGCCGTAGACCTGGGCGATGGAGGAGAGCGCCGCGCTGAGGATCGCACCGACGAAGAGGACGAGCGCGAGGAGGAGGTCGCCGCGCTGGTCGCGCAGGGTCGGCGTCCGGGTGAAGGCCATCCCTCCACCGTAGGGCGGGGACTGTCGCGCGGCATCCCCCGTGCGACGGACGCGGGCGGTACGTCTGCCAGGATCAGGTGTGACCTCCTCGCCGCGCCCGCGCCTGGCACCGCTCTACCTCGCCGGGTTCACCACCGCCTTCGGCGCGCACGGCATCGCCGCGGCCCTCGGCGCCGAGACCGAGGACATCGGCTGGACGCTGCTGGCCTTCGGCTTCACGCTCGCGCTGTACGACCTCGCCGAGGTGTTGCTGAAACCGCTCTTCGGCGCCCTCAGCGACCGGGTCGGCGTGCGTCCCGTGATCATCGGCGGGCTGTTGGCCTTCGCCGCGTTCTCGGTGGTCGGAGCTCAGGCCCCCGGCATGGTCGGTCTCGTGATCGCGCGCTTCGGCCAGGGAGCCGCGGCCTCGGCGTTCTCGCCGGCCTCGTCCGCTGCGGTGGCCCGGTTGACGGACGACGCGTCCCGTGGCCGCTACTTCGGGCGCTACGGCTCCTGGAAGAGTCTCGGATACGCGCTCGGCCCGCTGCTCGGCGCGGTGCTCGTGGTGGTGGGAGGGATCCCTGCCCTGTTCTGGGCCCTCGCCGTGCTCGGACTCGCGGCAGCCGGATGGGTGCTCCTCGCCGTCCCCGCCGTGCCCGTGCTGCCGCGGAAGCGGGTGACGCTCGTCGACCTCGGCCGGGAGCTCCTCGCCCCTGGGTTCCTCGTCCCCACCCTCGTGCTGGCGGCCACGACCGGTGCGCTCGCCGTGGCCGTGGGATTCCTCCCGCTGCTCGGGCGACAGGCCGGGCTCGGCACGGTGGGCAGCATGGCGATCGTCACGGTGCTGGCGATCGTGTCGAGCATCGTGCAGCCGTTCGTCGGCGCGGCGCACGACCGCGGTCGGCTCTCCGTCCGTCTCGGGGCCGTCGGCGGGCTGCTCCTGATCGGCCTCGGCATCGGGCTCACCGCGCTGTGGGTGACGCCGATCGTGCTGTGCGTCACGGGCGTGCTGGTCGGCGCCGGGGTGGGCCTGGCGACGCCGGTGGCGTTCTCGCACTTGGCGGCATCGACGCCCGCGGAACGCATGGGACGCACGATGGGCAGTGCGGAACTGGGCCGGGAGCTGGGCGACGCGGGTGGCCCGTTGGTCGCCGGGGCCGTGGCGACGGCGACGGTGCCGGCGGTCGGAATCGGCGTCATCGCGGTGCTCACGGCGGGAGCCGGGGCCGTGGCGCTCCTCGGTCTCCGACCGCCGCGCGTCGACGCGCGGCCGGACCAGAACCGGGCGAACGGACACGACGGCGAAGGGCAGAACTATGAAGCGACATGAAGAGCGCCGAGTGCAATACGATCCAGTACTCAGTACTACAACTTCATTCTGAAGCACTGTGGAGAGATCGCGTGCAAGTGAATAAAACCGTGCTGTGGGGAGTAGTGGGGGCGGGGGTGGCCATCTTCCTCGTGGTGATATGCGCGGTCTTGGTCATTCCTGCTCTCACGAAGACACCGGGGCCCGGCGATCAGTTCGAGTTCCCGATCAGCTGGCAGCGATCGAAGGACCCAGACGTCCCGGATGCCGCCAACACAACCATCGAGCTCTACGCGGACGGAACTGCCCAGCTGTCGGGAATCTCATTGGGGCACATCGAGACGTCTGCTGACGCCCGGCTTTGTGTCGCTGACGCCAGCGAGGGAGATGCTGGCGATGCGCGTTGGGAGGTGGACGACGACGGTGTACTTCACGTTCGTAGCGTCGACGGAGAAGCGGTCTTCCTGCCTGGGGCAGGACGGTTCTCGGGCTCCGACTGGTCCGAGCTTCGCGAACCGTTCTGTGACGAGACCTTCGTTGACTTCAGTCCATCGCGGGATGAAGCGGAGGATGCTGCCGCACGGCGTGTGCGGGGTGGCAGTTCTCCGATGGCACCACCTATGAGCTTCGCTCCCGGGACTGCACGTGTCTGCTGAGTCAGTGATCGGACCGATACTGATCGTGATCGGGCTTGCCCTGATGATTTTCCGCAGGTCTGTTTCCCAGATCTTCCATCACGGCGTGGAGAGGATGTACGGGGAGCCGTTAGCTGATGATGCGATGCCGCCCGGGAGGACGCCGATGAGGATGCTCATCGTCGGGATACTCTTCATCGGCTTCGGCATCTTCACTCTCGTCGGCGCACTTCTGCGGTAGCGGTGGCACAACGCTGACGTGGTGGTTCTCGAACCTGGAGGGGACGGTGAACGTGCAGACGGTGGCGAACGCGACGGGTACGACCACCCGCATGCTCCGCCCGCAATATCGATGTGTCGGGTGAATCGATTTGTCAGGTATTCGCCCGAGAGGCGATAGCCCGATAGTCGAGCAGGCGCTCGATCACGCGGGCCACGCCGTCCTCGTCGTTGGTCGCGGTGGTCTCGTCCGCGGCCTCCTGCACGACGGGTTCCGCGTGCGCCATCGCCACGCCGTGACCGGCCCAGCGGAGCATCTCGACATCGTTGAGGGCGTCTCCGAACGCCACGACGTCGGAGCGATCGATGCCGAGGTGGGTGCAGAGGCGCGCGAGTCCCGTGGCCTTCGTGACGCCCTGCGCCATGACCTCGACGAACGGGGCGCCGGACAGCGTGGCCTCGAAGCCGGTGAGCCCGAGGGACCGCAGGGTCTCGAAGAGTGCGGCGGGCGCGAGCTCGGGGTGCCGGATCACGAGTTTGAGCGTCGGCGCGGCCAGCACCTCGTCCAGCGGGACGCCGCCCATCGTCGCGGGGTCGCGCTTGTGGTCGGACAGCTGCGCGATCGTCGCGTAGCCGTGCTGCGCGACGAACGTCTCGCCGCCCTCCCGTACGCTCGCGAAGAGCAGGCCGGGAACGCTGGCGCGCAGCGCGTCGGCGACGGTGCGAAGGGTCGCGGGCGGCAGTTCCTCGGCGAACAGCATGCGGCCCTCGGTGAGGTGCGTCGCGTACGCGCCGTTGCCGCACAGCGCCCACCCGTCGAATCCGGCGTCGGCGGCGATCACGCGAAGGCCGATGGGCTGGCGGGCGGTGACGGGCACCACCGCGACGCCCGCATCCCGCGCGGCATCGAGCGCCGCGCGGGTACGCGGCGACACCGTGGACGAGCTATCGAGCAGGGTGCCGTCGAGGTCGGTCGCGATCAGCCGCACGGAATGGGTCCCTGAGTCTGCCATGCGATGGGTCCCTGAGCCTGTCGAAGGGTCAGGAGAAGATCATCGGCAGGTCGTCGTCGGCGTCGTCGCCGCCGAAGTCCACATCGACCACCACGGGCACGTGGTCGCTGGGCTGCTCGCCCTTGCGCTCGTTGCGGTGGATCGACGCGCCGGTGACGGCATCGGCGAACGTCTTCGAGCCGAGGATGAAGTCGATGCGGATGCCCTCGTTGCGCGGGAACTTCAGCCGCTGGTAGTCCCAGTAGGTGTAGCCCTCGGGGAGCAGCGGACGCACCACATCGGTCACCCCCGCGTCGGTCAGGGCGAAGAACGCGTCGCGCTCGGCGGGGGACACGTGGGTGGACCGGCCGACCACGATGTCGGGATCGCCGTTGTCATGGTCGAACGGGATGATGTTGAAGTCGCCGACGAGGGCGAGCGGGAGGTCGGGGTTCGCCGACAGCTCGGCCGCCGTGGACCGCTTGAGCTGCTCGAGCCAATGCAGTTTGTAGACATAGTGCGGGTCATCGAGCGAGCGGCCGTTGGGCACGTACAGGCTCCAGACGCGCACGCCGTCGACCATGACGCCCAGAGCGCGCGCCTCCTGCGGGGCATCGGGGCCCTCGTGGCCCTTCGCGAACCCTGGCATGCCGTCGAAGGCGGTGCGGACATCGGTGACGGGCAGACGGCTCGCGATCGCGACGCCGTTCCACTGATTCAGGCCGTGCACCTCGACGTGGTAGCCGGCCTCCTCGAACGGCGCATACGGGAACTGCTCCGGCTTGCACTTCACCTCCTGCATCGCGAGCACGTCGATGTCTTCACGGACGGCGAACTCGACGGTGCGGGTGACGCGGGTGCGGATGGAGTTGACGTTCCAGGTGGCCAAGCGCATGCGTCCAGCCTAGGGTGTGCCTCCTACACTGGATGCCGTGACCGCACTCGACGCAGACCGCCGGACCCTCCTCGCCCTCATCACGGACGAGGCGGTGTTCCACGGCGATTTCACCCTCTCCAGCGGCAAGAAGGCGACGTACTACGTCGACATGCGCAAGCTCACCCTCGACCACCGCGCAGCCCCGGCGATCGGCCGCATCATGCTCGACCTGATCGCCGATCTCGACGTCGTCGCCGTCGGCGGTCTGACGCTCGGCGCCGACCCGATCGCGAACGCCGTCCTGCATGCCTCGGTCGGCACCGACCGTCCGCTCGACGCGTTCGTCGTGCGGAAGGAGCCGAAGGACCACGGCCGCGGTCGCCAGATCGAGGGCGCCGACGTGAAGGGCAAGCGCGTGGTCGTGCTGGAGGACACCTCGACCACCGGGCAGTCCGCGCTCAAGGCCGTCGAGGCGCTCCGCAAGGAAGGCGCGGAGGTCGTCGCCGTCGCGGTGATCGTCGACCGCAAGACCGGCGCGCAGGCCGCCATCGAGGCCGAGGGTCTGGAGTGGCGCGCGGCGTTCGACCTCGACGACCTCGGGCTCGACCCGCAGTGACCCGCTACGCGCTGGCCGTCGATGTGGGCGGCACGAAGATGGAGGCCGCCCTCGTCGCCGACGACGGCGCGCTCGTCCCCGGCAGCCGCAGCCGGCAGCCCACCGGCCGTGAGGCGACGTCGGCGTCGTTGGCGGCGGCGGTCGACGCGATCGTGCGGCATGCGCTCGCGGCCCTTCCCGCCGACGCGGAGCTCGTCGGCGCCGGGATCGGCAGCGCGGGTCCCGTGGATCGGACCCGCGGTGAGATCCTGCCGGTGAACATGCCCCTCGCGCGGGGTTTCGGCCTCGTCGACGCGGTCGCCCGTGCGGCCTCGACCGCACTCGGCCGGGAGGTCCCGGCGGTCCTGGGTCACGACGGCGGCGCGCTCGCGCTCGCGGAGTCGTGGCTGGGGGCGACGCAGCAGGCGGGAGCCTCGTTGTCGATCGTCGTGTCCACCGGCGTCGGCGGCGGTTTCGTCGTGGGTGGTGCGTATGTGCCCGGGGCGAGCGGCAACGCCGGGCACCTCGGCCAGGTGCGCCGCGAGGGCGGGCTCACTCTCGAGGAGATCGCCTCCGGACCTGCCAGTGCCGCCTGGGCGCGGGAGCAGGGCTGGCCCGGCGCGACCGGGGAGGACCTGGCTCGGGATGCCGCGGCCGGTGTCGCCGTCGCCCGTGCGGCGATCGAGCGCTCGGCCCGCGCCGTCGGGGAGGCGCTGGCCGATGCCGCCACCCTCGTCGACCTCGATGTCGTCGCCATCGGCGGGGGCTTCTCGCAGGTGTCGGCGGACTACATCGACCTCGTCCAGCAGGCTCTCACCGCCAGCGCCGTGCACGAATACTCGCGTCGCACCCGCGTCGTCCGCTCGGGCCTGGGCGACGAGGGGCCGTTGATCGGCGCCGCCGCCCTCGTCCTGCGCTGACGGGAGGCTCAGCTTCCGGACACGAGCAGGCGTCGCGGGGGCCCTTCGAGCCGGGCGACGGCGATCTTCAGGTCCGTGACGTCCGCCGCCACCGCATCGATGCGGGCGCCGAGCTTCTCCTCGACGGTGTCGATGCGGGCGCCGAGCTTCTCCTCGACGGTGTCGATGCGGGCGCCGAGCTTCTCTTCGACGGTGTCGATGCGCGCGGAGAGCCGGTGGTCGACGGTGCCGAGACGCTCGTCGATGCGACGGATCATCCACGCCCCTGCCGCGAACAGGCTCGCGCCGAGGGTGAGCACGATGCCGATCGCGCTGACGATGATCGTGAGGGTGTCCGCGGACACGGTGCTCCCTTCCTCGGTGCGGCTGTGGCTTCGACGATACGTGGTCGCCGTGCGGGCGCCGGTCGGAATTCCGGCATCTGTGAAGAGGTCGCGTGCAGGCTCGATAGGGGAGGAAGAGTCGGTCACCGCAACGCCGGGACGGCGCGCCCGGAGTGCGACGCCACGAGCATCAGCACGGGGATGATCGCGCACAACACGGCGGACACGAGGAACGTGACGCTCGATGCCGGGTCGCGCCCGATCAGCAGGACCAGCGTGGGCACGAACGTGCCGCCGACCGCGCCGCAGGCCACGAGCGCCCCGGTGACCGCGGCGCTGCGGACCGGATCGAGACGGTCGAGCGCGAGTCCGAGGATGAGTCCGTAGCTCGGGGCCAGCAGGACCACCACGACGGCGAGGATGATCAGCGCTGCGACCGGCTCATCGCCGAGGAGCACGCCGGCGAGCACCAGGAGGACGGCGGCAGCCCCCGTCGCGGTCGCCAGCAGCGCGAGCGGCGGAACCGCCGCGCGCCGGAGCGCGGCGGCGCCGAAGCGGCCGACGGCCATCAGCGCCCAGAAGGCGGAGGTGCCGAGGGCGGCGGCGGCGGGCTCGATAGCGAGCACCCGCTCCGGGATCACGGCCGACCAGCCGGACAGCACGGTCTCCACGCCGACGTAGAGCGGCAGAGCCAGCGCGAAGGGGAGGAGGACGAGCAGGGAGCGGGCGTCCCGTCGCGCCGGGGGCTCGGTCGAACGGGCGAGAGTGGTGGCACCGGCGAGCACCGCCACAGTCGCCAGGGGTACGGTCGCGAGCAGCGCCAGAGCCGGACGGGAACCGGCCCCGAGCGCCACCACGAGCGGTGTGACGGCGGCGCACACGGCGACCGTGCCCATCAGGGCGCTCAGCACCCCGGTCGCGCTTTCGGTGCTGGCGGCCTTGGCGGCCACGGAGCCCGCGGCCTCGACGAGACCGAACCCGAGCCCCGCGAGCGCGGCGGAGGCGATGAAGACGCCCGGATCCGTCGCGAGGGCGACACCGACGATGGCGGCCGCCTGCAGGCTGCTGCCCAGCACGAGCGTCGTCCGCGGCGCGCGTCGCACGAGGAGCGGACCCGACAGCAGCACGCCCACGAGGAGTCCCGCGAAGAGGACGGGCACGGCGGCACTCAGGTCGGCGTCCGTCGTGCGCTCCGCGGAGGGGAGGACGGCAGGGACGAACGCCGCGGTCACGCCGAGGCCGCCGAACGCCGTGAACAGCCCGACGCGGAGTCGGCTCGCGCTCATCTCAGGCACCGCCCGCGCGCACGTGATGCACGGCGGCGAAGGTGTCGCGGAGGGCCTCCATCGAGCGGTCGTAGTTGGACTGCGCGACCCCGATGAAGATGCAGTCGACGACCATGAGCTGGGCGATCCGGCTGCCCAGGGCCCCGGAGCGGAAGCCCGTCTCGCGCGCCGCGGTGGTCAGCACGATGTCGGCCTGACCGGCGAGCGGGGAGCCGGCGTGGTTGGTGATGGCGATGGTCGTCGCGCCCGCCTGCCGGGCGAGCAGGAGGAACTCGATGGTGTCGGTCGTGGCGCCCGTGTGCGAGACGGCGATCGCGACGTTCCCCGGCCCGAGGGTGGCGGCCGAGGTCCACGCGGCGTGCGGGTCAGACCACTCCAACGCCGTCCGCCCGATCCGGGTGAGCTTGCGCTGGAGGTCGAGCCCGACGATGGAGCTCGCGCCCACGCCGAAGATGTCCACCCGGGTCGAGGAGGTGATCGCCTCGACCGTGGCGCGGAGCGCGTCGGTGTCGAGCACCTTGGCGGTGTCGGCGAGCGAGAGCGTCTCGGCGAGCGACACCTTCGCGACGATATCGGCGAGGGTGTCGTTGCGGTCGATGTCGCCGGACACGGCGGGGAGTGCTGCGGTGTCGAACGTCTCGCGCTCGACCTCCCGCAGCACGTGGTTGCGCAACTCGCGCACATGCTCGTACCCGAGTCGTTTGCAGAACCGCACGACGGACGTGGTCGAGGTGTCGCAGCGGTGCGCGAGCTCCGCGACGGAGAGCCCGGCGGTTCCGGCGGGGTCGGCGAGGAACAGGTCGGCGATGCGCTGTTCGCTCGGACGGAGTTCGGGGCGGAGGGCGCGCATCCGCACGAGCACGAGGTGGGTGCCGGCATCGTCGCGGGCGGCATCGTGGGGCATGGGGTCTCCGATCGGTGTTCATAACACTAGAGGAACTTCTGTTACACGCGTAGGTACTTTCGTGTACTTTTGGTACTTACCCAGACCGACGATGTTCGCGGGGTATCAGGCAGCACCGCCTGATCCGAGCCAGGGCGACGCGGTCCCAGCCAGGAGGAAACAGCATGAGCACAGCACGGTGGGCGTCCCTCGGCGCCCTCACCGCCACGGGCCTCGCCGCGGCGCTCGTCATCACCGGGTGTTCCGCGCCCGCATCCAACCCGTCCGACGGTGGATCGGGCGCCGCCGGCGGCGACCTCGTCATCGGCGTCACGAGCGATCCCGACACGCTCTTCCCGTGGAAGGCCACCCAGTTCCAGGCGGTCAACGTCCTGCAGAACCTGTACGGCACGCTGACCGAGTTCGACGAGGAGCTCAACGTCGTCCCCGGTCTCGCCGAGTCGTGGGACGTCTCCGAGGACGGCCTGACGGTCACCCTCCACCTCCGCGAGGGCGTCACGTTCGCGGACGGCAGCGCGTTCGACTCCGCTGACGTGAAGTACTCGCTCGACGCCATCGCCGACGAGGCGACCGCCGCGGTGGCCGCGAGCTCGCTCGCCTCGGTGGCCGCGGTCGAGGCCACCGACGAGAGCACCGTCACCCTCACCCTCAGCGCCCCCGACGCCGCGCTGCCGGCGAACCTCGCCGTGATCAACATGGCGATGCTCTCGTCGGACGACACCGAGGAGGCGCTCAACACCACTCCGAACGGCACCGGCCCGTTCGTGCTGGAGGACAGGAAGGCGAGCCAGTCGCTCACCCTGGCCAAGAACGACGACTACTGGGGCGACACCGCGCTGCTCGACACCGTCGAGTTCCGCGTGATCCCCGACGAGTCGTCCATCGTGTCGGCGATGCAGTCCGGCAACGTGCAGCTGGCGGTGTTCGACGACCCGCTCGTCGCGCAGACGGCCGAGGGTGCGAACGTCGAGGTCGCCACCACCCCGCAGCTCAGCTACCACGCCCTGCAGCTGAACGCACAGCGCGGCGACCTCGCCGACGTGAACGTGCGCCTCGCGATGCAGTGCGCGATCGACCGCCAGGAGGTGCTCGACACCGCCGCGCTCGGGGAGGGCGAGGTCACCGGTCCGATCACCTCTCCCGCCTTCAAGTCCGACCCCGACGCGCGCCCGTGCCCGGAGCGCGACCTCGACAAGGCGGCCGAGTACCTGAAGAAGGCCGGCAAGGAGGACGGCGTCACCGTCAAGACGATCGTGTCGCAGGGCGAGTACGCCACCTCCGTCAACGAGGCGCAGAACCTCAAGGCGCAGCTCGCCGATGCGAACATCACGCTCGACCTGGAGGTGCTGGAGTCCGGCGCGTTCGTGGACCGCTGGATCGCGGCCGACTTCGACGCCGCGGTCGCCCTCAACGGCGGACGCCCGGACCCGGACGGCATGTACGGTCGTTACTTCACCAGCACCGGCAACCTGAACCAGGTCGCAGGGTACTCCTCGCCTGAGCTCGACGCCCTGTTCGCCGAGGGACGCGAGACAGCCGACCCGGAGAAGCGCAAGGACATCTACGCGCAGGTCTCCGAGAACCTCGAGGACAACGCCGCCTGGATCTGGCTGTTCACCAGCTACACCTACACCGCGACGGCCTCGACCGTCGACGGCTTCACCCCGATGGCGAACGGTTCGCTGCAGTACCTGCGGACCACCTCCATCCAGTAGTGGAACGAGGGGGCGCGGACACGCGCGCCCCCTCGCCTCCCCGACGACAGGCACCCCACCCACGCGCATGTTCAGACAGCTCCTCCGCAACAGCGTGCTGCGACGCATCCTCGCAGCCCTCGGCACCCTCTTCGGCGTCGCCGTCTTCGTCTTCCTGATGCTGCGCGCCATCCCCGGCGACCAGATCAGCTCCGGCCTCGGCACCGAGGCGGCGGCCCTCACCCCGGCGCAGCGCGCCGCGCTCGAGGCGTACTACGGGCTCGACCAGCCGCTCATCGTGCAGTTCTTCTCCTGGCTCGGCAACATCTTCACCGGCAACCTCGGCTTCTCCTCCCGGGCCCAGACCAGCGTGCTCGAGCTCACCGCCGCCGCGCTGCCGGTCACCTTCGAGCTCGCGATCTTCTCGATCGTCATCGCGCTCGCCATCGGCATCCCGCTCGGCATGCTGTCCGCCTCGAAGCCCGACTCGCTGCGTGACGGCGTCGGCCAGGTCGTCGGTCTCGCCGGCCTCTCCATCCCCGCGTTCCTGCTCGGCACGGCGCTGCTCGCGATCCTCGCGCAGTCGCTCGGCTTCAACCCGAACGGCCAGGGCTACGCGCGGCTCTTCGACGATCCGGCCCTGAACCTCCAGCAGATGCTCCTGCCGTCGATCGTGCTCGGCTTCGGCATCGCCGCGCCCATCATGCGCACCACCCGCACCGCGGTCCTGGAGATCCGCGCCAACGACTTCATCCGCACCGCCAGGGCGAAGGGCGTGCCCCCGCGTCGGCTGCAGGTGCGTCACGTGCTCGGCAACGCCCTGGTCCCGATCGTCACGATGACCGGTCTGCAGTTCGGCTACCTGCTGGGCGGGGCGGTCGTGGTGGAGCAGATCTTCTCGCTCCCCGGCATCGGGCGCCAGGTGCTGCTCGGCATCCAGCAGAAGGAGTACGCGCTCGTGCAGAGCACCGTCCTGGTGATCGCGCTCGCCTTCGTCATCGTCAACCTGCTCACCGACCTGCTCTACCGGGTCATCGATCCCCGGGTGCGTGCCGCATGACCGACATCTCTCAGACCCCGGCCCTCGCTCCCGGCGGCGGGCGCACGATGGAGCGCGTGCGTCTCCTGCTGCGCAGCCGCAGCGGTCTCGCCGGCCTCATCATCGTCGTGCTGCTCGCAGTGCTGAGCCTCGTCTCGGCGTTCGGCCTGCTGCCGTTCGACCCGCTCGCGCAGGACCCGCCGTCCCGGCTGCAGCCGCCGTCCGCGGTGCACTGGTTCGGGACCGACCAGTTCGGCCGCGACGTGTTCTCCCGGGTGGCTGCCGGCGTCGCCAACTCGGCCCTCATCTCCGTGGTCGCCGTGGCGTTCGCGACCGTGGTCGGCACGGTCTGCGGACTCATCGCCGGCTTCTACCGCGGCTTCTCCGACGGGGCGATCACCGCGGTCACCAATGTGCTGTTCGCGTTCCCGCCGCTGCTGCTCGCCCTGTCGCTCGCGTCGGTGTTCGACCGCAACTGGTTCACGATCGCCGTTGCCATCGCCATCGTCTACGTGCCGATCTTCATCCGCGTCACTCGCGGCCCGGTGCTGTCGCTGCGCGAGGTGGAGTACGTCAAGGCGGCCAAGAGCACCGGTCAGGCGCGGATGGCGACCATGTTCCGCCACGTGCTGCCGAACATCACCTCGATCATCATCGTGCAGGTCACGCTGTCGCTCTCGTGGGCGGTGCTGACGGAGGCGTCGCTGAGCTTCCTCGGACTCGGGACTCCGCCGCCCGCGCCGTCGCTCGGCTCCATGATCTTCGAGGCGCGCACCCTCGTGACCATCGCCCCGTGGACCATGATCGCCCCCGGCGTGATCGTCGTGCTCCTCGTCGTCGGCCTGAACCTGCTGGGCGACGGGCTGCGCGACAGCCTCGATCCGCGGAACCGGGGTAAGCGATGATCGCGGAAGACCTCGGCGCCCTCGCCACCGAGGCGAGCGATCCCCGGTACGCCCGCCTCGACCAGATGAGCGTGGCCGAGCTCGCGCAGACCATGAACGAGGCCGACGCCACCGTGCCCGCGGCCGTGCAGCGCGCTCTCCCGCAGATCGTCCCGGCGATCGAGCAGACGGCCGCGCGCATGGCGCAGGGCGGGCGCCTGGTGTACGTGGGCGCCGGCACCCCCGGGCGCATCGGGGTGCTCGACGCCTCCGAATGCCCGCCCACGTTCAGCACGCCGCCGGAGCTCGTGTTCGCGATCATGGCGGGCGGTCCCGGCGCGATCGTGAACCCCGTCGAGGGCGCGGAGGACGACGACGACGCCGGCGCCGCCGCGATCGACGAGGCCGGCATCGGCCCGCTCGACACCGTGATCGGCATCGCGTCCAGCGGTCGCACGCCCTATGTCGTCGCGGCCGTCCGGCGGGCGCGTGAGCGCGGGGCACTCAGCATCGGTCTGTCGTGCAATACCGGCACCGTGCTGAGCGCGACCGCGGAGCACGGCATCGAGGTCGAGGTCGGCCCCGAGGTGCTCTCCGGCTCCACGCGACTGAAGTCCGGCACGGCGCAGAAGCTCGTGCTGAACATGTTCTCGACCATCGCGATGGTCCGGAACGGCAAGGCCTACGGCAACCTGATGGTCGACGTGAAGGCCACGAACCACAAGCTCCGCGAGCGGGCGATCCGCATGGTGCGGACGATCGCCGCTGTCGATCGCGACACGGCGGCCGCCGCGCTGGAGAGCTCCGGGTGGGATGTGAAGCTCGCCTCGATCATGATCCGCCGCGGGGAGGACCTCGCCGCGGCCACCGACCGACTCGCGGCAGCAGGCGGCCGTCTGCGCACCGCTCTGGAGGAGAACTGATGCGCGTCCTGGGACTGATCTCCGGCACTTCGCACGACGGGATCGACGCCGCCGTCGTCGACTTCGCCACCAACGGGGGCTTCACGGCGCACGGCGTCGACCTCCGGGGCACGGTGCTCGCCTCCACGAGCATCCCCTACGATCCCGAGCTGCGGGCACGCCTCATCGCCGCGCTGCCCCCGGCGCAGACCACCCTGGCCGAGGTGGCCGAGCTCGACACCCTCATCGGGCAGGCGTTCGCCGACGTGGCGGCCGACATCGCGGCAGAGGTCGGCGGCGTCGACGCGGTGTGCTCGCACGGTCAGACCGTGTACCACTGGGTCGACGGCGCGCACGCGCTGGGGACGCTGCAGATCGGGCAGCCCGCCTGGATCGCGGAGAAGACCGGTGTGCCGGTCGTCTCCGACATCCGCATCCGTGACATCACCGCCGGCGGCCACGGCGCTCCGCTCGTGTCGTTCCTCGACGAGCTGCTGCTCCGCGGCCGCGCCGGCGTCTCGGCGGCGCTGAACCTCGGCGGCATCTCGAACATGACCGTCGTCCGCCCGGACGGCCTCGTCGCCTACGACATCGGCCCCGCGAACGCGCTGGTCGACGCGGTCATCGTCGCGCACGATCTCAACCCGCTCGGCTATGACGACGATGCGGCGATCGCCCGGACCGGACGGGTCGACGAGGCGCTGCTGGACGCCATGCTCGCGGACCCCTACTACGCCCTCACCCCGCCGAAGAGCACCGGTAAGGAGCACTTCCACCTCACCTACGTACAGGAGCACCTCGCGGCGCAGGGACGCGAGATCGCGGTCCCCGACGTCGTGCGCACGCTCACCGAGCTCACGGTCCGCACGGTCGCCCGCGACGTCGAGGCCGCCGGGATCGGGTTCCTCGCGGTGTCCGGCGGCGGCTGCCGCAACCCGCTGCTCCTGGAGGGGCTGCGGACCGCGCTGCCGCAGACCGAGGTCGTGCTGGCCGACGAGCTCGGCGCCCCCGCCGACAGCAAGGAGGCCATCCTCCTCGCGCTCATCGGCTGGTCGACCCTGCACGGCGTCCCCGCGATCGTCCCCGGCGGGACGGGGGCGCGCGAGCCGCGCATCCTCGGCACGATCACGCCCGGCGCCGGTCCGCTGCAGATGCCCGAGCCGGTGGCGGCCATCGACTCCCTCACCCTCACGGAGGCGGCGGGATCGTGACCGTCGTCGAACGGATACGCGTGCTGCGGGTGCCTTCGCCGCTGGCCCGCCCCTTCGTCACGGCCGTCCGTCGCACGGCCCACCTCGACGTCGTGCTCGTGGAGGTGACCGACGCCGACGGCCGCCGCGGATACGGGGAGGCCGCGACGAGCTGGCGCGTCACCGGGGAGAGCCCCGAGAGCGTGGCGGCTGTGGTCGCCGGTCCCCTCGCCGACGCCGCGCTCAGGCGCTCGGTCGACGATCCCGGGCTGCCGGACGCCCTCGCCGCGGCCGCCTGGGGCAACGCCGCCGCACGCAGCGCGGTGGCGTGCGCGCTCGCCGACCTCACCGCGCAGCACCGAGACGAGCCGCTCGCACAGACGCTCGCCACGGACGGAGACGCGCCCGCGCGCATCCGCACCGACATGACGCTGTCGGTGGCGGAGCCGGCCGCGCTGGCCGCGACCGCCGTCGAACATGCGGCGGCGGGATTCCGCTGCCTCAAGATCAAGGCGTCCCAGGACCACGACACGGTCGCGGGGCTCCAGGCAGTCCGTGCCGCCGTCGGCCCCGACATCGCCCTGCGCGTGGACGCGAACCAAGCGTGGGACGCCGGGACCGCGATCCGCGTCATCCGGGCGGCGGAGGACGCCGGCGTGGGTCTCGAGCTCGTCGAGCAGCCCGTCGCCGCGCGCGACCTCGACGCGCTGGCGGTGGTGACCGCGGCCGTCGACACCCCGATCATGGCGGACGAGTCCGTCCGCACCGCGCAGGATGTCCGCGACATCGCCGCGCGCGGGGCTGCCGAGCTCGTGAACGTCAAGCTCGCCAAGACCGGCGGGCTCAGCGAGGCGCTCGCCTGCGTGCAGGCCGCCCGTTCCGCCGGCCTCGGCGTCGTCGTGGGCTGCATGATGGAGTCGCACGTGGGTGTGGCCGCCGCGGCGCATCTCGCCGCCGCCGTCGCTCCGGACGTCGTGCACGACCTCGACGCGGCATCGTGGCTGCGCCGCTCCCCGGTGACCGGAGGGCTCACCGCCGACGCGGAGTGGCTCACCCTCGCCCCGGCCGCAGGACTGGGGATCACCGGGATCGCCCCCGATGCCGAGGTGCTGCTCGACCGCTCCCGGACAGGGGTTCTCGTATGAGCGCTGCCGAGGCGATCGTCGCCGTCCTCGCCGGGCCGACCGCGCCGCGGGGAGCCGTCGCCGGTGTCGCCACCCGCACGAGCCGGGACACGGCCGCCGGCGGTTTCGCCGACCTCGCGGGGACGCCGGTCACGACGGACACCGCGTTCGACCTCGCCTCGGTCACCAAGGTCGCCGGGACCACCACCGCCATCCTCCGGCTGGCCTCCCGGGGCGACCTCCGACTCGACGATCCGGTCGACCGCTTCGTCCCCGGCACCGCCTGCGCACCAGGGACCACCGTGCGCCATCTGCTGCTGCATCGGGCGGGACTGTGGGAATGGCAGCCGCTGTACCTCGACGGCGCGCACGCCGATGGCGCGGCCGCCGCAGATGCCCTCCCGCTCCGCTACGGCGTGGATGAAGGGCGGCACTACTCCGACCTGGGCTTCCTGATCCTCGGCCGCATCGTCGCCGCCGCGACCGGCCTCTCCCTCGACGCGGCCGTGCGCGAGCTCGTGACCGAGCCCCTCGGCCTCACACGCACGGGCTACGGGCCCGTCTCCGGTCCGGTCGCGTCATCCGCGGGCGACGGGGATGCCGCTGAGCGACGCATGGTCGCCACCGGCACGCCCTACCCGATCCTCACCTCTCGTCGGCACTTCCCCTGGCGTGAGGGGGAGATCACCGGTGTCGTCAACGACGGCAACTGCTTCCACGCCCTGCGCGGCGTCTCCGGGCACGCCGGCCTCTTCGGCACGGTCGACGACCTGCTCACTCTCGGCGTCGCGCTCGCCGATGCCGACGCGCACCCGGACCTCTGGGACCCGGCACTCGTGGCCGAGCTGTTCCGCGACGGCCCCGACCCCGGTCAGGCGCTCGGCTGGCGCAGTGACACCGTCACCGCCGGCGGACGACCGGTCCGGATGCTCTGGCACCCCGGATACACCGGCTGCGCCCTGGGCGTGGTCCCCGCCACCGGAGCCGCCGTCGTCCTGCTCGCGAACCGGCTGTTCGCGAGCGAGGTCGCCCCCACCGAGACCCTCTGGCGCGCAGCGCTGCCCGCACTCCTGGACCCCGAAGGAACGAGTACCCCATGAGCACCACTCCGCCCGTGCTGAGCATCGACGGCCTCGCGGTCGCCTTCCGGACCGGCTCCGAGCTGGTCACCGCCATCAGCGACATCTCGATCGACATCGCCGCCGGGGAGACGGTCGCCGTGGTCGGCGAGTCCGGCTCCGGGAAATCCACCACGGCGGCTGCGGTCAACCGTCTGCTGCCCGAGAACGGCGTCATCACCGCGGGCAGCATCCGATTCGACGGCCGCGAGCTCACCGACCTCCCCGAGAACGCGATGGTGTCCCTCCGCGGGGCCGGCATCGGCCTCGTGCCGCAGGACCCGATGTCGAACCTCAATCCCCTCATGCGCGTCGGCGAGCAGATCGGGGAGGCGCTCGAAGTCCACGGGCATACCAGCGGCGACGCGACGAAGGCCCGCGTGGTCGAGCTTCTGGAGATGGTCGGGATCCCCGATGCCGCCCGCCGGGCGACCCAGTATCCCCACGAGTTCTCCGGCGGCATGCGGCAGCGCGTGCTCATCGCGATGGGACTCGCCTGCAAACCGCGGCTGCTCATCGCCGACGAGCCCACCTCGGCGCTCGACGTCACCGTGCAGCGGCGGATCCTCGACCAGCTCGATCAGCTGACCGACGAGCTGGGCACCGCGGTGTTCCTCATCACCCACGATCTCGCTCTCGCCGCCGAGCGCGCCGACCGGATAGTCGTGATGTTCCGCGGCCGTGTCGTCGAGGAGGGGACCTCGGCGCAGGTCCTGGGGAACCCGCAGCACGAGTACACCCGGCAGCTGCTCGCGGCCGCGCCGAGCCTGGCGTCCCGCCGCGACGCCCTGCCCTCACGCGAGATCGCCGCCGACGCCGTGCCCTTCGTCGAGATCCGCGACCTGCGCAAGGAGTTCCCGCTCCGGAACGCGAAGGCCGGGGAGCCGCAGACCTTCACGGCGGTCGACGGCGTGAGCTTCTCGATCCGCCGCGGCACGACCGTCTCCATCGTGGGCGAGTCGGGCTCCGGCAAGTCCACCACGGCGAACATGGTGCTGGGGCTGGAGGACGCGACCTCCGGGTCCATCCTCTTCGACGGCACCGACCTGACGACCCTCCGCCGCAAGGCGCTCTTCGCGCTGCGCCGCCGCGTCCAGCCCGTCTTCCAGAACCCCTACGCCTCGCTCGACCCGCGGTACACCGTGGAGCAGTCGATCGCCGAGCCGCTGCGCGTGCACCGGATCGGCACCGCGGCCTCCCGGCACGCCCGCGTCCTGGAGCTCCTGGAGCAGGTCGCCCTGCCCGCGGCCATGGCCGAGCGGCTGCCGCACGAGCTCTCCGGCGGACAGCGGCAGCGTGTCGCGATCGCCCGCGCCCTGGCCCTGGAGCCCGAGCTCGTCGTGCTGGACGAGGCGGTCTCCGCGCTCGACGTGCTGGTGCAGGCGCAGATCCTCGACCTCCTCGCCGACCTGCAGAAGCGCCTCGGGCTCAGCTACCTCTTCATCAGCCACGACCTCGCCGTCGTGCGCATGATCTCCGACGAGGTGCACGTCATGCAGCGCGGCATCGTGGTCGAGAGCGGCACCCCGGAGAGCATCTTCGACACGCCGCAGCATCCGTACACCCGGGAGCTGCTCGCGGCGATCCCCGGGGCGTCGCTCGCCTCCTGAGACCTCGATGCGGCCGTCGGCTCAGCGCCGGCGGTCGTCGTCGTCCCAGGGGCCTTCCCACCAGCCGGCGCGGCCGTCGTCCTCGCCGCCGCGGCGGCGGGAGCGCACGAACTGCACCACGAACACGACCAGCGACGTGAGCGTGATGAGGATCAGGACGAGGAACAGCAGGTCGCTCTGGTTCATGGGCGCTTCCCCTCCGCGGCATCCGCCACGATCTTCGCGATGCGGGCGGCCTTGGTCTCCGCGCGCTTGGCCATCGCGATGTGCGTGAGGCCGAACTTCTTCACCGACTTCGGGAACGCATCCCAGGTGGCCCTCGCCGCCGGCACCGCGTCGAGGGCGGCGGTGAGCTCCGGGGGCTCGATGCCGGACTCCGGGCCGTCGAGCACGGTCCACGAGCCGTTCGCCTTCGCCGTCTCCAGCGCGCGGATTCCGGCAGGGGCGAGCAGCCCCGCGGCCTCCAGCTCCGCGATGCGCGCCTTGTTCGTCGCCGCCCAGCCGCTCCCCGGCCGTCGAGGGGAGAACCACTGGCCGCCGGTCTCGTCGTCGAACGTGCGCACCGGGCCGTCGATCCACCCGAAGCAGAGGGCCTGCCGGACCGCGTCCTCGTAGCCGACGCCGGTGGCGGATCGCCCGCGGACGCTCAGCAGCCACACCCCGGCCGTGCGTTCGTGGTTCGCCTCGAGCCAGGCGCGCCAGGCCGCGGCGTCCGCCGCCGTGACCCGCTCGCCGTCGTCGAGGGCGCCCACGTCAGTCCTCGTCGAGGGTGGGGATCGAGTCGGTGATGGTCGGCAGCAGGTCGGCGACCGAGTCGACGATCTCATCCGGCCGGAAGGGGTACTGCTCGATGATCCGCTGATCGCTGATGCCCGTGAGCACGAGCACCGTGTGCAGACCCGCCTCGATGCCGGCGACGATGTCCGTGTCCATCCGGTCGCCGATCATGCCGGTCTTCTTCGAGTGCGCGCCGATCTTGTTGAGGGCCGAGCGGAACATCATCGGGTTGGGCTTGCCGACGACGTAGGGCTCCTTGCCGGTGGCCTTGGTGATGAGGGCGGCGATCGCTCCCGTGGCCGGCAGCACCCCGTCGGCGCTCGGGCCGGTGGCGTCCGGGTTGGTCACGATGAAGCGCGAGCCGTTGATGATGTGGCGGATGGCCTTCGTGATGGCCTCGAAGGAGTAGTTGCGGGTCTCGCCGACGACGACGAAGTCGGGGTTCGTCTCGGTCATGATGAAGCCGGCCTCGTGCAGCGCGGTGAGGATGCCGGCCTCGCCGATGACGAACGCGGAGCCGCCGGGGAGCTGCTGCGCGAGGAAGTCGGCGGTCGCGAGCGCCGAGGTCCAGATGCGCTCCTCCGGCACGATCAGGCCGCTCGCGCGCAGGCGGGCGGAGAGGTCGCGGGCGGTGAAGATCGAGTTGTTCGTGAGCACGAGGTAGGGGATCTCGTTGCGCTCCCATCCGGCGAGGAGTTCGGAGGCCCCGGGGATGGCGTCGTTCTCATGGACGAGCACGCCGTCCATGTCGGTGAGCCAGCATTCGATGTCGTCACGGTGTGCCATGTGCTCAGCCTAGAGGCCCCACCTTTCCTTTCGAATCGCCTGATTGGCCCCATCCCCGGCCGATTTGCCGCAAAGCGCGCGATTCGAAGCGGAGGTCAGGCCGACAACCACACCACGTCGCGGGCGGCGGCGGGCAACGGCGGCTCGGTGCCGTCGAGGGCGATGCCGAACGGCGTCACCGTCACGGTCGTGCCGACGGTGAGGCCCTGGGCCTCCAGGGTCCGCAGGAGCTCCGGGTCGCGGTCGTCGACGCGGAGCACGCGGCCGGTGTGTCCTTCCGGGGCATCGGCGAGCAGGACGAAGGGCACCCGTTCGATGCGGCCCTCCGCGTCCGGGATGGCGTCTCCGTGCGGGTCGAAGCGCGGCCGCCCCAGGCGCTCGTCGATGCCCTCGAGCAGCCGGTCGCTGATGGTGTGCTCCAGCACCTCGGCCTCGTCGTGCACCTCGTCCCACCCGTACCCGAACTCCTGCACGAGCCAGGTCTCGATGAGGCGGTGGCGGCGGACCATCGCGAGGGCGCGGGTGGTCCCGGCCTCCGTCAGCCGGACCGCTCCGTACGGCACGTGCGACACGAGCCCCGCCGCGGCGAGCTTCTTCACCATCTCCGTGACCGACGACGGCGCGATGCCGAGCTTGGCGGCCAGGACCGAGGGGGTGATCGGCGCATCCTGCCACTCGGTGTGTGCGTAGACGGTCTTCAGGTAGTCGTCAGCTGCCGGGGATGCCACCCGTCAACCTTACGCGTTCGGGTCGGGCTGCCTCGCGGCCTGGGTCAGGCGCTTGCGGAGCCGAGCAGGATCACGGCCGCCTGCCCCGCGAAGAACAGGACGAGGAACCCCAGGAGGGCGGCGGCGAGCGACAGGCGCCCGTCGAAGCCCTCCACCTCGGCGATGCCCACCTTGCGGGCACGGAAGGCGAAGACCAGGGTCGCGACCCCGAGGGCGAGCTGGACCCAGGGGCTGGCGGGGCCGATGACCTTCGGGAACGCGATGAGCAGACCGCCGATGACGCCGGTCGCGAAGCCGCTCCAGGTGAGGAGGCGGACGGTGCGACGGGCGGAGGCGGCAGACATGGTGTCGAGCCTATCCGCCGTCATGCCCCCGTCAGCACCAGCCAGAGCAGGGCGCCGTTCAGGGCGATGAGGAGCACCGAGGCCACGACGCCGGCGACCGTCGTCCACACCCGGTTGACCCACGCGCCCAGTGTCCGGCGCTGCGCGGTGAGGGTGACGAGAGGGATGAGCGCGAACGGGATGCCGAACGACAGCACGACCTGGCTGAGGACGAGGGCGAGCGTCGGATCCACCCCGATGCCGAGGATCACCAGCGCGGGGATGAGCGTCACCAGGCGGCGCGCCAGCAGGGGGATGCGCACGTGCAGCAGGCCGTGCATGATCTCGGCGCCCGCGTATGCGCCGACGGAGGTCGAGGCGAGACCCGAGGCGAGTAGCCCCACGGCGAAGAAGGTCGCCACGACCGGGCCGAGGCCTGCGGCGAGGGCGGCGTGCGCACCCTCCAGCGAGTCGGTCCCCGCGACCCCCGCGAGGTTCGCCGCCGCGAGCAGGAGGATGCCGAGGTTCACGGAGCCCGCGATGACCATGGCGATCGTCACATCCCAGCGTGTCGCCGTGAGGAGGCGGCGGATCCGCGAGGTCTCGACCCGGGCGGCCTCCTCGGTCGTCTCGGCGCTCGTCGCACCGAACCGGTCGCGGGCCAGGGAGGAGTGCGCGTAGATCGCGTGCGGCATGATCGTCGCGCCGAGGATCGAGGCGGCGAGGAGCACGGACCCCGTGTCCTCGAAGCGCGGCACGAGGCCGCTCACCACGCCGGCCGGATCCGGCGGCGCGAGGAAGAGACCGGCCATGAAGCCGATCGTGATCACGAACATGAGGCCGATGATCACGAACTCGAAGGGCCGGGCGCCGCGACGGCTCTGCACGGCGAGCAGGACCATCGACACCGCGCCGGTGATGAGGCCGCCCCATAGCAGGGGGACGCCGAACAGCAGGTTCAGGGCGACGGCGCCGCCGATGACCTCGGCGAGGTCCGTCGCCATCGCGACCAGCTCGGCCTGCAGCCAGTAGGCACGGCGGGCCCAGGGGCGGCGCAGCCGCTGGCCCAGCACCTCCGGAAGGCTCTGGCCGGTGACGACGCCGAGCTTCGCGGACAGGTACTGGATCAGCCAGGCCATCACATTGCCGGCGACGACCACCCACACGAGCAGGTAGCCGTACTGCGCCCCCGCGGTCATATTGCTGGCGACGTTGCCGGGGTCGAGGTAGGCGACACCCGCCACGAGCGCCGGTCCCAGCAGCCACAGCAGGCGCGGCGAAGCGGTGCGAGCGGGGGTCAGCGAGGCGTCGGAACTTTTAGGCACACCGAAACCGTAGCGTATTTTTCGGTGTGCCTAAATATCTGCGAGATGATTCTGGTGACCTCTTCGCCGACGGGGAGACGGCCGACACGGCGATAGCCTGGCGGGATGGATGCGCAGCGCCCCGAGAGCTCGGACCCGACCGCCCCCGGTGGGTCTCCGGCGCAGCCCGGATACGGCGTCGGATCCTGGCCGGGAGGACCGTCGGCCTGGCCGCGGGGAGACCAGTACGATCCGGAACTCCTCGCGGAGGGCGACACGCGGAACGTGATCGACCGCTACCGCTACTGGCGCATGGAGGCGATCGTCGCCGACCTCGACACGCGGCGTCATCCGTTCCACGTCGCGATCGAGAACTGGCAGCACGACATGAACATCGGTTCCATCGTGCGCAGCGCCAACGCGTTCCTCGCCGACACGGTGCACATCATCGGTCGCCGTCGCTGGAACAAGCGGGGCGCCATGGTGACCGACCGCTATCAGCATGTCGTGCACCACGAGGACATCGCCGCGTTCGCCGCCTGGGCCGCGGCGGAAGGGCTGCCCGTCATCGCGATCGACAACGTCGACGGGGCCGTGCCGGTCGATCGTGCCGACCTGCCGCGCTCCTGCGTCCTCCTCTTCGGTCAGGAGGGGCCCGGGTTGTCCCCGGAGGCATTGGCGGCCGCCTCGGGTCACATCGAGATCACGCAGTACGGCTCGACCCGCTCGATCAACGCGAGTGCCGCCGCCGCCGTCATCATGTACGAGTGGTGCCGTCGCCACGCGGCGTGACCAGCGCGGCCGGTCGGCTCCGTCAGGCCGGATCGATACCGAACAGGTGTCGCGAGATCGCGCTGACGTCGCGGTCGAGGCCGTCCATGCGCCGGCTCAGGCCGTGCACCTCCTTCCGGAGATCCCCGATCTCGGATTTCACGCCGACGATCTCGCCCTTGATCCCGCCGATCTCACCCTTGATCCCGACGATCTCGCCCTTGATCCCGCCGATCTCGGTGCGAACCGTGCCGATCTCCGTCTTGATGATCCTCACGAACATGGTCGCCATGAGAGTGATCGTGGCGTACATGCCCGTGGCAAGGACTCCGATCGTCGTCCATACCTGTGCGTCGTTCATCCCCAGCATCCCTTCAGTGTCGCTCCATGTTCGTCGGAAGCGCGAGGGGTGCGGGGTGCTGTATTCCGCTCTGCCCGGCGGCGGGGGATAAGTCGTCCTCTCCGTCGGTTGTGGAGGACTTATGCGGACGCGGCGAGCCATCGCCCGGAGCGCACTCGCCACCCCAGCGTCGCCAGCCGTGCGAGCAGGTACACCCCGAAGAACGCGACGGCCAGCCACACGAGGCCGGCGGTGCCGTCGATCCCCGTCGCGGCGATGATGCCCAAAGCGGGCAGGAACGGCACGAGGTTCAGACCGCCCGCGATCGCCAGGTACCGGGCGTCGTCGGCCCCCATGAGCACGCCGTCGAGCACGAACACCACGCCCGCGATCGGCTGCGCCACCGCGAGCACGAGCAGGGCCGGCTGCACCACCTCCGCCACGGCCCGGTCGCCGGTGAAGACGATGCCGAGCACCCCGGAGAGGGCGGCGATGACGGCGCCGACCACGACCCCGAACCAGGCCCCCCATGCGACCGTCCGCGCCAGCACGCGGCGCACCTGCTCCTCGTCCCCGGCGCCCAGCTCCTTGCCGATCAGCGCCTGCGCGGCGATCGCGAGCGCGTCGAGCGCGAACGCCGCCGCCGAGAAGATGGTGAACACGATCTGCCAGCCGGCGAGCTCCTCGGTGCCGATCCCCGTCGCCACGGCGACGGTCGCGAGCAGGGCGACGCGCAGGCTCACGGTGCGGAGGAACAGCCAGCCGCCCGACGTCGCGGTGTGGCGCAGACCGTCGCGCTGGGCACGCAACGAGGCGCTGTGCCGGGTCGCGAGACGCCGGACCACGAGCGCGTACGCCGCGACCATCCCCCACTGCGCCGTCACGGTGCCCGCCGCGGAGCCGGCGATGCCCCAGCCGAGTCCGTAGATGAAGAGCCAGTTCAGCAGGGCGTTCGCCGCGAAGCCGAGTCCCGCGATCCACAGCGGCGTCATGGTGTCCTGCATCCCACGCAGGAGACCGGTGGCCGCGAACACGATGAGCATCGCGGGGAGACCCCACATCGAGATCACGAGGTACTCGTTCGCCTGGGCCGCGACCTCGGGGCTCGCCCCGAACAGGGAGACGAGCCAGGGGGAGGAGACAGCGCCGACGACGGCGAGCACGGCACCCAGGCCGAGCGCGAGCCACATGCCGTTGATCCCGACTGAGACCGCCTCTCCCGGACGCCCGGCCCCGAACCGACGCGCGACCGCGGGGGTGGTGGAGTACGCGAGGAACACCATGAGGCCGACGATCGTCTGCAGCACGGCTCCGGCGATGCCGAGTCCGGCGAGGGGGACGGTGCCGAGGTGGCCGACGAGGGCGGCGTCGACGATGAGGAAGGCCGGCTCCGCGATGAGGGCGCCGAGCGCGGGGACGGCCAGGCGCAGGATCTCGCGGTTCAGGGAGGTGCGGGCGGCCATCCTCCGAGCCTATGACCTGTCGTCGACCCCCGAGACCTCCGGCCTCGAGCGGACGTAGGGTGAAGGAGGAGCTCCGAGCGGACGGAGGCGCATCATGACGGATCCCCGGGAGGCGGCCGCGCGTTATCGGGCCCGACGGCAGCAGGGTGGTGGTGGTGCTGAGGACGACGGCGAGACCGGTGCCCCGTCCGCGGCGGCGGTCGATCGAGCCGCCTTCGTCGAGTCCGCCATCCAGGTCGCCATCCGTCGCGGCGACTTCGACGACCTGCCGGGCGCCGGGAAGCCGCTCGAAGGGCTCGGAGACCACCACGACCCGGACTGGTGGATCCGTCGGAAGATCGAGACGGAGGGGCTGACCGGGCTCGGCCCTCCCGCGATCCTGCTGCGCACCGAGGACCGGGAGCTCGACGGCCAGCTCGACCTCCTCGGCAGGGAATCCGACGTCCGTGAGGTGCTCGAGGACTTCAACCGCCGCGTGCGCGAGGCGCGCAGGCAGCTGCAGGGCGGGCCACCCGTCGTGACACCGCTGCGCGATGTCGACGCCGAGGTCGTCGCATGGGCGGAGCGCCGGGCGACGCGTGCAGCCCCTCCCGAGGCGCCATCCCGGCGCCGACGTTTCGGTCGTCGGCGCCGGGGATGACTCAGCCCTCCGTTCCCTCCACCGGACGCGCCCGCCGCGCCTGCATCCAGCCGTCCACCCCGAATCGTCCGGCGGTGACGATCAGCAGCACCGTCGCGGACAGCACCAGCATCACCGGGTACTGCGCGATCAACTGATCCGCGCTCCAGTAGAGCGCCAGGGTCCCGGCCGAGATGAAGGCGACCGTTCGGGTGAGCGCACCCGCGACGAGGAGGATGCCGAGACCGACCTCCAGCGCCGGGATCACCGCCCCGAAGAACGGAGACGCCGAGGCCATCGCCGCGCCGAGCGGATCGAAGAACGCCGGCACCCTCGTGTTCCCCTGCGCGCTCTGCGCCACGAGCTCGATGTCAGCGGCCCCGAAGCCCGCCCGGTACTTGAGGACACCCTCGATGAGCCACAGGACCCCGACCGCGACCCGGGCGGCCGCCCCCAGCAGCGAGCCGATCGGGAGGCGAGCGGATCGTGGCGCGGTCATGACAGCTCTGCTGCCCCGAAGACGGCCTTCGCCTTGTCGCAGTAGATGACGACGTGCGAGTAGTCCTCCGCGTCGACGCCGTCCAGGGTGAAGGTCTGCGTGGCGGTGTCGTACGAGACCGCGTCGACGAGCATGCCGGCGGCGATCGCGGCTTCATCGGTGCCGTCCGCGAGGTACACGTGCAGATCGGGTCCCTCGTCCGAGGAGAACTCCGACAGCATGACCTCGGCGTCGGAGACCGAGACGGTGCCGGCCAGCTTCTTGCCGTTCAGGCCGGCGAACTCCCCGGTCCTGGCGGCGGTGTCCGTGCTCGCCGAGCTCTTGGTGGTGCTCTGGGAGGAGGAGGACGACGGCGCGGAGGAAGCGCCGGAGTCCTGGGGACTGCAGGCGGCGAGGGCGAGGGCGAGCCCGAGGGCGGCGGTCGTGGCGAGAAGGGTCTTGCGCATGAGGATCTCCTGTCCGGTGCGGGAAGAGCCCGCCCGGCGAATGCCGGACGGACGTGCTGCACAGCACGCTAGGAAGCACCGGAGCAGGACGGGGAAGACATTTCGGAACTGTAAGGATCCGCCGACCGCCGTGGCCGCGGGAGCTACCCTCGACCGCATGGAAGGCGTCGTCACAGTCGCGGTCGTGGAGGACGACCCCACGGTGCGCGAGGCCGTGGGGGAGTATCTGCGTACGCACGGCTATGCGGTCTCGAGCTTCGGCGACGGCGTCTCGGCACGAACGGCGCTGCGGGAGACCGTGCCCGATGTCGTGATCGTCGACCGCATGCTGCCGGGCATCAGCGGCGATGAGCTCTGTCGTGAGCTGCGCGCCGCGTCCGATGTCCCGATCATGATGCTCACCGCCCTCGGCGAGGTGGAGGACCGTATCGACGGCTTCGCGTTCGGTGTCGACGACTACCTGGCCAAGCCGTTCTCGATGCGGGAGCTGTCCCTGCGGATCGCGGCCCTCGTCCGCCGCTCGCACGCCGCGCAGGCCGCGTCCGGGGAGCTCAGGGCCGGCGCCTTCGCGATCGATCTGCTCCGGCGGCGCGCGTGGGTGCGCGGAGACGAGATCGCCCTGACGAGCAGGGAGTACGAACTGCTGGTCTTCCTCGTGCGCAATGACGACCGTGCGCTGGGGCGCGACGAGATCCTCCGCGAGGTCTGGGGATGGACCGTCGGCGATCTGTCGACGGTGACGGTCCACGTCAGGCGCCTGCGGGAGAAGGTCGAGGAGGATCCGCAGGACCCGCGCCATCTGCTCACCGAATGGGGCGTCGGCTACCGTTTCGTGGCGAGAGGGGACGGCTGATGACGATGCCCTCCGGTGCGGTCGTCCTGCAGATCGTCGTCACGAGCCTGCTGGTGGCGATCGTCGTCGCCCTCATCGCCGTACTTCTCCTGCGAGCCCTTCGGCGTCGCGGACTCCGCGCACAGCTGATGGTCGTGGCGAGTGCGGGCACGGTCGCGATGGCGGGGGCCGTGGTGGCGATCGCACTCGAGATGTACCTCTCCGCCCACGACCTGACGATCCTCCTCACCGTGATCGCGGTCTCGCTCGTGCTCGGTCTGGGCATGGCGTGGTGCATGGCGCGGACGGTGCGCGCCTGGGTCGAGGGTTTCTCGGTGTCGCTGGGCAGGATCGGTCGGACGGACGACGCGGTGGCGGACGCGGCGGCCTCCCGCGAGCTCGCGGGCCTCTCGACACAGCTCGCTGTGGTCTCGGCCGAGGTGGATGCGGCGAGGGCCGAGCTGGTGCGGCTGGACTCCGCCCGTCGGCGCTTCTTCGCCTGGATCTCGCACGACCTGCGCACCCCACTCACCGCGGTCCGTGTGCTCGCCGAGGCGGTGGAGGACGGCGTTGCGGTCGCTCCGGAGCGGTTCGCCGGTCAGGTGCGGGGACAGGTGGAGACGATGAGCCGGATGGTCGACGATCTCTTCGAGCTGTCCCGCCTCACGTCCGGCGCGGTGCAACTGCAGACCGAGCAGGTGGTCCTGTGGGATGTCGTCTCCGATGCGGTGGCCGACGTCGCGGCCGCCGCGGCGAAGCGCGACCTCCGCATCGTCGAGCGCGGGATCGCCGGTCCGGTGCTCTGGGCCGATCCGCATCAGCTCGGCAGGATCGTGGTGAACCTGCTCACGAACGCCGTCCGGCACGCCCCTCCGGGCACGGAGATCGTGCTGTCCGCGACGATGGTCGACCGGGACCGACTCGTCCTGGGGGTGCTGGATCAAGGGGCCGGTGTGGCGGTGGAGGACCTGGATCGGATGTTCGACGTCGGCTGGCGCGAGGACACGGCGCGAGCGACGGCCGGCGACGAGGACGGGGTCGCGTCGGGTGCCGGGCTCGGGCTGTCCATCGCCAGAGGCCTCGCGCGTGCGCACGGCGGTGACGTCTTCGCCGAGCGCACCGCCGCCGGGTTCCGCATGAACGTCTCGCTCCCCGTGGGGGCCCCTGGGCATCCGTGACGCCGTCTGGACACCGTGGGGGACCCCGGCCATAGGCTGGAGCGCATGACCGATGTGCTTCCCGCGGGCCTCGCGCTCGACGACCTCAGCCCCGACATCCGCCCGCAGGACGATCTCTACCGTCACGTGAACGGCGCCTGGATCGCTCGCACCGAGATCCCCGGAGACAAGGCGCGCTGGGGCTCCTTCCATCTGCTGGCCGAGCAGGCCGAGAAGGATGTGCGCGCGATCGTCGAGGAGTCGCAGGAGGCGGAGGAGGGGACTCTCGCCCGCAAGATCGGCGACCTCTTCGCGAGCTTCATGGACACCGATCGCATCGCCGCCGCCGGTGTGACCCCGCTGGCCGAGACGTTCGCCGAGATCGACGCGATCGACGGCATCCCGGCCTTCCTGCGCACCGTGGGGACCTACGACCGGGAGGGCCGGGCGGCGGTGATCGGCCTCTACGTCGACGGCGACCCCGGGAACCCGGAGCGCTACCTCCCGGTGCTCGTGCAGGCCGGACTCTCGCTGCCGGACGAGAGCTACTTCCGTCTCGACACCTTCGCAGAGACCCGCGCGGCGTACCGGGAGCACCTCGAGCGCCTGCTCGCTCTCGCCGGTGTCGCCGATGCCGCCGCGCAGGCCGAGCGCTCCATCGCCCTGGAGACCGAGCTCGCCGGGCACCACTGGGACAACGTGCGCAGCCGTGACGCGGTGGCGACCTACAACCTCAAGACGTGGGACGAGCTCCAGGCCCTCGCCGGCGTCGACCTCACCCCGTGGCGCGAGGCCGTGACGCCGACGAACCCGCGGGCGTTCGACGAGGTCGTCGTCGCGCAGCCGAGCTTCTTCGAAGGGCTGGGCGGCCTGCTCACTCCCGAGCGTCTGGACGACTGGAAGGCCTGGCTGCGTGCGAAGGTCGTGCACGCGGCGGCGCCCTACCTCACCGACGACCTCGTGCAGGAGAACTTCTCGTTCTACGGCACCCAGCTCACCGGCGTCCCCACGATCCGCGAGCGCTGGAAGCGGGGCGTGTCGGTCACCGAGGGGGCGCTCGGCGAGGCGATCGGCAAGGTCTACGTCGAGCGGCACTACCCGCCGACGGCGAAGGCAGCCATGGACGAGCTCGTCGCGAACCTCGTCGAGGCGTACCGGCAGAGCATCGAGACGCTGGAGTGGATGACCGCCGAGACCCGGCAGCGTGCGCTCGCGAAGCTGGACGCCTTCACGCCGAAGATCGGGCACCCGGAGGTGTGGCGGGACTACTCGGCCCTCGTGATCGACCCGGCCGACCTCCTCGGCAACGTGCGCCGCGCGGCGATCTTCGAGCACGACCGCAACATCGACAAGGTCGGGAAGCCGATCGACCGCACCGAGTGGCACATGCCGCCGCAGATGGTGAACGCCTACTACAACCCCTCGATGAACGAGATCGTGTTCCCCGCGGCCATCCTCCAGTACCCCTTCTTCGACGCGGGGCGCGACGCGGCGGCGAACTACGGCGGGATCGGCGCGGTCATCGGGCATGAGATCGGCCATGGCTTCGACGACCAGGGCAGCCGGTACGACGGCGAGGGGCGCCTGCAGGACTGGTGGACCGATGCCGACCGCGCCGCCTTCGAGGAGCGCACGAAAGAGCTCATCGCCCAGTACGACGCCCTCGTGCCGGAGGGGCTGGACGCCGAGCATCACGTGAACGGCGCCCTCACCATCGGCGAGAACATCGGCGATCTGGGCGGGCTCGGCATCGCGCTGAAGGCGTATGAGCTGTCCCTGCGCGCCGATCCCGCGGTCCCTGAGCCCGTCGAAGGCCCGGTCATCGACGGCTACACCGGTGTGCAGCGGCTGCTCCTGTCGTGGGCGCAGGTCTGGCAGCAGAAGAGCCGGGACGCCGAGACGCTGCGTCTGCTGACCATCGACCCGCACTCGCCCAACGAGTTCCGGTGCAACCAGATCGTCCGCAACATCGACGCGTTCTACGAGGCCTTCGGGGTCACCGAGAAGGACGCCCTATGGCTTCCGGAGTCTTCCCGGGTGACCATCTGGTGACGAACCTCCGCACTCTGTGAGACGCGCCCCGGCGGTGGGGTTACGATAGCCCTGCCGCCGGGGCGCCCCTTCCCGGAAGCGCAGTATCCCTCCCCCTCCTGAAGGACCACGCGTGGGTGCGACCGACCCTGGTGACGCGTTCCGGAACGCCTCGGCTCCCGGAGCGTCCGGGAGCGCGCCCGAGTCGGCCAGCGGTCGCCGTTCGCAGCGGCCGGGAGCCCGCCGGCTGCCGCGTCGCGTGGCCGTCGGTCGGCGGTCGTTCACCTCGACGCTGAAGGCTCTCGAAGGCCTGGCGAACGCCGGGGCACAGGTGTCGGTGCACGTGGTCGACCTCGACTCCCATGTGCACGTGCTGGCGGGGGACGACCACGTCACGATGCCCGTCGCGGGGCTCGGTGTGGTCCCCCTGCTCATCGAGGTGGCGGCGGCGTTCGAGTCCGGCGCCCTCGACCCTCTCGAGATCGTCGAGCGCTCGAGCGTCGAAGCCGTGGAGAGCTCCGGCCTGTGGCGGCATCTGCGGGCACCGGCGCTGCCGCTGGAGGATCTCGCCGTGCTGGCCGCCACCGCCGGAGATCCGATCGCCGTGAACATCCTGCTGCAGAAGGTGGGGCATGACCGGGTGCGGGAGCGCATCGAGGAACTGGGTCTGCGGCGCACCGCCCTGCTCGACCGGTTCCGCGACCGCCGCGGTCCGGACGACGCCCCGCAGGTCGCCGTGGGATCGGCGCGCGAGCTCGCGGGTCTGTTCTCCGCGCTCGTCAACTCCCAGGTGGTGGATGCCGCGGTCAGCGCCCAGGTGTCGGAGTGGCTCAGCCTCAACCAGGACCTCAGTCTCGTGGCCGCCTCGACGGGGCTCGACCCCTTCGCCCACGAGCACGATGCCCACGGCCTGCTGTTCGTGAACAAGACCGGCCGCGATCGGGGGGTGCGCGCCGAGGCCGGTGTGCTCGCGGGGCCGCGGGCCGGTGTCGCCTACTCGATGATCGTGTGCTTCGACGACCTCTCGATCAGCCACCGCCTCCGTGCGCACGACGCCTTCCGCGTGCTCGGGGTCGAGCTCATGGAGTACACGCACTGACTCCGCACGCCTGTCCCCGCGCGTCAACGCAGGCATCCGCGCGGCATCAGGCTTCTGGAACGGCAGTGAGCCTGGTCTCGCGCGAGCGCCTGATCGGGAGCAGGGGTGGCTAGCATCGGGGGATGCCTCACGCCTGGACTCCGCACCGCCGCGACGACGGGGAGCTGCTCGGCTGGATCCATCCGGAGGGCGCGGACTGGGTCGCCGTCGACGTGCTCGGACGCAGGGTCTCCACCCCCGGCGAGTGGCTGGACGCGGAGGCCGCGCTGGAGGAGCACGGCATCGCGTGGCTCGCCGATCCGTGGATGCTCGAGGGCGAGGGGGACCGCCCGCTCCGGGTGCGCATCCTCGAAGTGACACCAGACGAAGAAGGTGTTCCGGGGCGCATCGTCGTGAAGGTCGACGACTTCGGAGACATGACCCGACCCGCGACCGCACGGTTCACCCTGCCGTGGCCGCTGCCCGCCCGCCTCCGGCCCCCGCGTGCCGACGACCCGGATCCGCGCACGATCTCCCGCTGAGACCCGGCGCCGCGTCGCAGATCCGCCGCACGTCGCACGTTCTGCGGCAATCCCTGCGACCCCGACGCGAATCTGCGACGAGCCGAGTCAGCCGGGGAGCGAGGGGTGCTGCTCCGTGGCACGGCGCCGCGGAATGAACAGCGACAGGATCACGGCCACGATGCCGGCGGCGATCGCGAGCCAGAAGCACACCTCGAACGCCGTCCGCGTCGGCACGGCCACGCCTCCGACGTCGACGCTCATCGCCGCGAGCACCCCGCCCATCACGGCCGAGGCCGTCGAGGTGCCCACGGAGCGGAACAGCGCGTTGAGCCCGTTCGATGCCCCGGTCTCGTTTGCGGGCACGGAGCGCATGATGATCATGGGCATCGCGGCGAAGGTGAACCCGATGCCGACGCCGATGAAGATGTTGGCGACGAAGATGTGCCACACCTCGGTCGACCACAGCAGCACGAAGACGTAGGCGAGCACGATCGCGATGGCGCCGACGGTGAAGAGCGGACGCGGCCCCACGGTGCGCTCCAGCCATCCGGACAGCGGCGAGATCACCATCATGACCAGACCCGCCGGCATGATGACGAGCGAGGCGGCCACCATGTCGAGCCCGAACCCGGCGCCGCCCACCGCCGGCATCTCCAGCATCTGCGGGAAGGTGACGTTGGAGGCGAACAGGGCGAAGCCCATGCCGATCGCGGCGATGTTCGTGAAGAGGACGGCGGGCCGAGCGGCGACCCGCAGGTCGAGCAGCGGATCCTTCGCGCGGAGCTGATACCAGCCCCACAGCAGCAGGACCGCGACGCCGCCGATCACGCAGACGAGGGTGAGCGGTGCCGTCCAGCCCCACTCGGCGCCGCGCGACACGAACAGCAGCAGGCCCGTGAGGCCGATCGCGAGTCCGATGGCCCCGAGCACGTCGAGGCGGCCGGGGGAGCGGAGTACGTCCTCCGGCACCACGGCGAGCACCAGCAGCAGCCCGAGGACTCCGAGGGCGGCGGCGAGCCAGAACAGCATGTGCCAGTCGGCGTTCTCGGCGAGCAGTGCGGCGACGGGCATGCCGATCGCCCCGCCGACGCCCATGGTCGCGCTCATCAGGGCCACCGCGGTGCCGAGGCGCTCCGGCGGCAGCACGTCGCGCATGATGGCGATGCCGAGGGGGACGACGCCGGTCACGGCCCCCTGGAGGGCGCGGCCGATGATCACGCCGACGATCGATCCGGAGAGCGCGGCGATGACCGAGCCCACGATGAGGGTCGCGAGGAGCACGATGACGACGCGGCGCTTGCCGTACATGTCGCCGAGACGGCCGGAGATGGGGGTCGCGACGGCGGCCACGAGCAGGGTGATCGTGACCACCCAGGTGGTGTCCTCGCGGGAGGAGTTCAGCAGCTGCGGCAGCTCGGCCTGCAGCGGCACGACGAGGGTGAACATGAACGACGAGCACAGGCCCGCGAACGCGAGCACGGCGATGACCGCCCACCGCGGAGGGGTACGGGAGAGGCGTTTCCTGGCTCTGTCGTCGTTCGCACCCACCGGCTCAGGCTATCGGCGTTCCCGGAGTGGAGGGGCCGATGTGGTTGCATGGCCGGATGACCGACGACTCCGCGCCCGTGCAGCACCCCGCCGACTCCGCGTACCACCGACGGCTCCCGATCGGGGAGGTGCTCGACGCTTCGGCGCTCGCGGAAGGCCTGCCCTGGGCGTTCGAGAGCATCACGATGCGACCGCTGGAGCCGATGCTCGTGCCGGAGGAACCCCGAGCCGGCGAGCAGGACCCGGCCGAGTGCGGCCACTGCGGTCCGAGCGTGCACACCATCTGGCACGACGACCTCTGGCAGGTGCGTGCCGGGTGGGATGTCGGCGGCCTGCCGTTCATCGGCGGGGTCGCGCCGCGTGAGCACTGGCTCCTCGAGAACGCCCCGCAGGAGGTGCTCGCCGCTCTCGGACCGCTGATGCAGCGCGTGTCGGAGGCGGTCAAGAGCATCCCCGGCGTCGCCCGCTGTCACTTCGGCCGCTGGAATGACGGCTCCGCGCACATGCACATGTGGGCGCTGGGCCGTCCGGCCGGCATGATGCAGGGACGCGGCGCGGTGCTCGCGTTCTGGGACGGGATCCTGCCGCCGCTGCCGGCGGAGATGGCCGAGGACCACCTCCGCATCGTCGCGGAGGCGCTCGCCGCGGGCGGGGGACAGGCCTTTCCGCACCGGTGACCCGGGGTCGGTTTCCGCGAACGGGCGGAGGAGGGGCAGACTGGGATCGTGCGAACCATCCGCGATCTCGACACCGTTGAACTCATCCTCGACGCCCAGAGCCTGCTCGACTCCATCCGGGGTCCGCAGCGCGTGGTGGACGCCGGGACCCTGCGCGCCCTGCAGCAGTCGGGCAACTACGTCGTCGGCTTCTTCGACGGCGAGGGCGACGAGGAGCGCATGGTCGGCGCCTCGATCGCCTTCTTCGGCGAACCGGCCCGCCGTGCCATGCACTCGCACATCACGGCCCTGCTGCCCGAGTACCGAGGGCGCGGATGGGGGCGGGAGCTCAAGGAGCACCAGCGGCAGTGGGCCTTCTCCCGCGAGGTCGGCCGCATCACGTGGACCTTCGACCCGCTGGTCGCCCGCAACGCGCACTTCTTCCTCACCGTCCTCGGCGCCCGCGCCACGGGCTACTCGGTGAACCGCTACGGCATCTTCGGCGGCGGCGATGCGGGCGACGAGAGCGACCGCCTCGACGTCGAGTGGGCCCTCGCGGACATCGCCAAGCCCCCGGCGGACGATGCGGTCGTCGAGACGCTGGAGATCCCGGACGACATCGAGGGCATGCGGGAGTCCGACCCCGCGGCCGCGCACGAGTGGCGGCTGCGCCTGCGCGCGCAGATGGAGGGCCTGCTCGGCAGCGGTCTCACGATCGGCGGCTTCGAGGCCGGTCGGGGCTACCTCTTCACCGCGTGATCGGCGACGCGGCCGTCACCGCACGCCGCGCATGAGCCGCAGCACCGGCTTCACGCTCAGCAGCAGTCCGATGCCGACGAGGATCGCGATGCCGCCGAGGATCGAGAAGTACGGCACCTCGTTCCCCGGATCGTAGAACTTCACGAGCTCGCCCGAGATGGCGGTGCCGAGGGCGATGGACAGGAAGAACAGTGCGACCATCTGCGTGTGGAAGACGGCCGGGGCGAGCTTCGTCGTCACCGACAGCCCGACCGGCGAGAGCAGCAGCTCGGCGACGGTGAACACGAACAGGATGCCGACGATCGCGAGCAGCGGCGTCGAGTTCGCACCGCCGCCGGAGAACGGCAGGAACAGCAGGAACGCGGAGCCCATGATGATGGCGGCCAGTCCGAACTTGACCGGGGTCGACGGCTGGCGCTTCCCCAGCTTCGTCCAGATCGCCGCGAAGACCCCGGACAGGATGATGATGAACACCGGGTTGATGGACTGCACCCACGACACCGGCATCTCCCACCCGAACAGGTCGCGGTCGAGCCGCTTGTCGGAGTAGATCGTCAGCACCGTGAACTGCTGCTGGTACAGCGACCAGAACGCGACGCTCGTGAGGAACAGCGGCAGGAACCCCCAGACCCGCGAGCGCTCGGTGGCGTCGATGCGGCGACTGCCGAGGATCACCGCGAAGTAGGCGACCGCGGCGACCACGGTGACCCCGATCACGATCGTGGCGAGGTTGTCGGCCTGGATGACTCCGGTCAGCACGAGCACCGCGATCACGACGACCGCACCGACCGCGATGCCGGCGACCAGCGGGTAGCGCGTGCGGGGGAGCGGGTTCGGCACCTCGCGCGAGGAGGCGGGCAGGCCGCGGCGGCCGAACGAGTACTGCACGAGACCCAGCGTCATGCCGAGGGCGGCGAGGCCGAACCCCCAGTGGAAGCCGAGGGTCGACTGGAGCAGCCCGGTGAGGATCGGTCCGAGGAAGGCGCCGAGGTTGATGCCGAGGTAGAACAGCGAGAACCCGGCGTCGCGTCGTTCGTCGTCCGGACGGTACAGCGTCCCGACGACCGACGTGGCGTTCGCCTTCAGGCCTCCCGAGCCCAGGGCCACGAGCACGAGTCCGACCCCGACGCCGACGAACCCCGGCAGGAGCGCGAGGGCGAGGTGGCCCGAGACGATGACGATGGCGCTGACGAACAGCACCCGCTCGGAGCCGAACAGCCGATCGGCGAGCCAGGCCCCGAGGATGGTGGACAGGTACACGGAGCCGCCGTACGCGCCGACGATCCCGCCCGCCACCGCCTCCGGAAGCCCGAGGCCGCCGTCGGTCACCGAGAAGTATAGGTAGATGAGCAGGATGCCCTGCATGCCGTAGAAGCTGAACCGCTCCCACATCTCCACGCCGAAGATGTGCACGAGCGACCACGGCTGCCCGAAGAAGCGGGTGTCCTCGTCGCGGGAGGCGGGCGGGTGCGCGGTGGTGCTCATGCGTGGGACGGTACTCCTCCCGCGGGTCCCGCGGCCAGGGGTTGCGCTCCGGCCCCGGATAGACTGGGGGTGCCCGTGCTCACGGGCATTCTCCGCATCCGACCATTGGAGCCACCGTGGCCGAACAGTCCCGTCTTGACAAGGTCATCGCCCTCGCCCGCCACCGCGGGTTCGTGTTCCAGGCGGGTGAGATCTACGGCGGTTCCCGGTCGGCCTGGGACTACGGACCCCTCGGCACGGAGCTGAAGGAGAACATCCGCCGCCAGTGGTGGCAGACCTTCGTGCGCGGTCGCGGTGACATGGTCGGCCTCGACTCCAGCATCATCCTGCCGAAGCGCGTGTGGGAGGCCTCCGGCCACGTCGCGACCTTCACCGACCCGCTGGTCGAGTGCCTGCAGTGCCACAAGCGCTTCCGTGCCGACAACCTCATCGAGGACTTCGAGGCGCGCAAGGGGCGGAAGGCCGAGAACGGTCTGGCCGACATCCCCTGCCCGAACTGCGGCACCAAGGGGCAGTACACCGAGCCGAAGGCCTTCTCCGGTCTGGTGAAGACGTACCTCGGCGTCGTCGATGACGAGTCCGGCCTCTACTATCTGCGCCCCGAGACCGCGCAGGGCATCTTCGTGAACTTCGCGAACGTGCTCACCGCGAGCCGCAAGAAGCCGCCGTTCGGCATCGGCCAGGTCGGCAAGGCGTTCCGCAACGAGATCACCCCCGGCAACTTCATCTTCCGCACCCGCGAGTTCGAGCAGATGGAGATCGAGTTCTTCACGCCGCCCGCCGAGGCGCCGCAGTGGTTCGACCACTGGGTCGAGGCGTGCTGGAACTGGTTCATCGACCTCGGCATCGACCCGGAGAACATGCGGCAGTTCGACGTGCCGGAGGAGGACCGCGCGCACTACTCGGCCGGCACCATCGACGTCGAGTACCGCTTCGGCTTCGCCGGCAAGGAGTGGGGCGAGCTCATGGGCGTCGCCAACCGCACCGACTACGACCTCTCCAGCCACAGCGAGGCCTCCGGCCAGAGCCTGACGTACTTCGACCAGGCCACGGGCGAGCGCTACACCCCGTACGTGATCGAGCCCTCGTTCGGACTCACTCGCGCGATGATGGCCTTCCTCGTCGACGCGTACGTCGAGGAGCAGGTGCCCAACGCCAAGGGCGGCACCGACACGCGCACCGTGCTCAAGCTCGACCCGCGCCTGGCTCCGGTCAAGGCCGCCGTGCTCCCGCTGTCGCGCAACGAGAAGCTGTCGCCGCTCGCCCGCGAGGTGGCCGACACGCTGCGCGGCTCGTGGGCCGTGGACTTCGACGACGCCGGTGCGATCGGCCGGCGCTACCGCCGCCAGGACGAGATCGGCACGCCGTTCTGCGTCACGGTCGACTTCGACTCACTCGACGACCGCGCCGTGACGGTGCGCGACCGGGACACGATGGCACAGGAGCGCGTCCCGATCGACGAGCTGCACGCCTACCTGGCGGAGCGCCTCCGCGGCGCCTGACATGACGGCACCGGGGGGAGCCGACGCGCGGGTGGAATCCTCGCCCGTGCGTCCGGTCGCGGCCATCGTGCTCGGCGCGCTCGCCGTGTCGTGGATGATCCTCACGGTGCTCGACCTGCGCGAGAACGACGGCGCAGGCCCGATCATCGCGATGTTCGGCATCCCGGCGCTCGCGGCGGCGGTCATCATCCAGATCGTGATGGCGCGGCTGGGGGAGCGCAAGCGGGTGCCGAAGGCCGTGTTCTGGTGGGTGCTCGCGGTGCTGCCGCTGGGGACCCTTGCGGGCTTCGTCGTCGCGATCCTCCGCGACCCGGACTACTTCATCGCGGACGAAGGCCCCTGGATGCTGATCTGGGTGCCGATCTTCATCGTCGTGGGGCTGCTGCTCGGCGCCCTCGTCTGGTTCTTCTTCGTGTTCCCCCTCGTGTCGCTCGTGACGGTGATCCGCTTGATCGCCCGCGGGGAGGCGAAGCCCGGCGCCCTCATCATGCCGATCGTGCTGCTGAGCCTCGGGGTGCTGAGCATCGTGGGCGGACTCTCGATCGACACGGACAGCAGCGGCCGCGCGTCGTGGGGATCGATCATCGCCGCGTTCCTCGGTCTTCCCGGGAACTACGAGGTGATCTGGGAGCCCGGACTCTGGATCGTCCGCGGCATCGTCCTCGCGATCATCCTCCTCTTCGCCGTCCCCGCCGCCCACGCCCGCCTCTCCTCCCGCCTCCGCTCCCGCTGAGCCCCCGGGTTCCCGCCGAGACCCCGGGCTGCGTGTGGGGGTAGGTCGGGGTCTCGCCGAGAAAGCGGGGTCTGGCGGGCGCGGAGTGACCCTGCTATGGTCGCTCCTCGTGGGTACTCTGATTCGCTAGATCGGGACGCCGCGTCGAGAGCTCTTCTCCGCGGTGGGTCCTGAGCGACCCGCACCCGAGCAGGGTGCGGTCGAGGTTCCTGTTCCCCGCGTCATCGACGCAGATCCCGGCGGTGCGCGTGCGCCGCCGGAGAGGACCCCTCATGTTCCCTGTACCCTCGCCCCCTTCCGACACTCCGGCCCGCGTTCATCGCGAGTGCGCGCTGCAGGCCGCCTCCGTCCGGTTCGCCGACCGTCTCGTGCTGAACCGCATCGATCTCGCCGTCGGACCCGCCGACCGCCTCGCCGTCATCGGCGACAACGGCGCCGGGAAGTCGACGCTGCTCGATCTGCTCGCCGGTGTTCTCGCACCGACATCCGGGGAGGTGCGGCTCGACCTCCCCGGCGGGATCGCTCATGCCCGGCAGAACCCCGTGTTCGCGGATGGAGCGACGATGGCCGATGCCATCGACGATCTCCTCGGCGACCTCCGCGTGCTGGAGCGCGACCTCGGCCACGCGTACGAGCTCCTCGCCGCCGGGGGCTCCGCCGAGCGTGCGCAGCAGATGGCCGCTGTGGCCCTGTTGCAGGACCGTTTCGAGTCCCGCGAGGGATACGACGTCGACCGTCGCATCGACACCGCCCTGGAACAGCTCGGGCTGGGCGGAGTGGACCGCGCGCGACCGGTGGCCGCGCTGTCGGGCGGAGAGCGGGCGCGGCTCGCTCTCGCGGTCGCCCTCTCTTCCGGAGCCGAGATGCTGCTCCTCGACGAGCCCACGAACGACCTCGACGATCGGGCGCTGACCTGGCTCGAGGACCGTCTCGCGGCGCACCGCGGAGCGCTGGTGGTCGTGACCCACGACCGCGACTTCCTGGACCGTTTCGCGACGGCTGTCGTGCAGGTGGAGGACGGTCGGATCCGCCGCTACGGCGATGGTTACGCCGGGTTCCTGCGAGCGCGCGAGGCCGAGAGACGTGCGGCGGTCGCGCGCCACGAGGAGTGGAAGGCCGAGGTCGCCCGGGCCGAGTCGCTGCTCGCCGCCAACGCGTTCCGGCTGCAGGCGATCCCGCGGAAGCTCGAGCTCGACGGCTTCGGTCATGGCGCGTTCCGGGCGCGGAGCCGCGACCACGGTGCCGTCGGACGCATCCGCATGGCGAAGGAGAGGTTGTCGCGGCTGCGGGAGAACCCGTGCCCGGCGCCGCCCGAGCCCCTGCGGTTCGTGGTCGCAGCAGAGGATCGGGCACCGCTCGACGACCCACTCCTGACCCTCGATGCCGTCTCGTTCCGTGAACCGGGACGACGGCTCGACGTGTCGCAGTGGACGATCGAGGCCGGTTCGCGGTGGCTCGTGACCGGGCCGAACGGCGCCGGGAAGACGACGCTCCTCCGCCTCCTCGTCGGCGAGCTGATCCCCGCGTCCGGGACGATCCGCCACGCGGACGGGCTGCGGATCGCGTTCCTCCGGCAGGAGGTCGATACCCGTTTGCGAGGCACGGCCATCGAGGTCTTCGCGGCGCCGACGGGGACGCCGCCGGCGGATGCGCACGACGCTCTCCTGGCTCATGGACTCTTCCGCGGGCCGGAGGCGGACCGCGACGTGCGGACACTCTCGGTCGGGCAGCGTCGCCGGCTGGATCTCGCGGTCGCCCTGGCGTCGCGGTTCGACCTGCTGCTGCTCGATGAGCCGACGAACCATCTCGACCCCGAGCTCGTGGAGCAGCTCGAGGACGCCCTCGTCGATCACCCCGCCGCCGTCGTCACAGTGACGCACGACCGCCGGTGGCGGCGTCACGCGGAGCACGCGCGGCGCGTGCAGGTCGAGGAGGGGGTGGCCACCA
>NZ_JAMBDU010000015.1:0-91490 GCF_025143875.1 Microbacterium meiriae
ATCTGACGGAAGAGGTCGGCGTCGATGGCACCGCGCACGTCGTCCAGCAGCTCCTCGGACACGGGCGAGTCGAGCGTCAGCACGCTGAGCGCCTGATCGCCCGCCGCGAGCCGCGAGATCTGCATGCCGGCGATGTTGATCCCGGCCTCGCCGAACTTCTGCCCGTAGACGGCGACGATGCCGGGACGGTCGGTGTAGAGCATCACGACGTGGTGCTTCTCGATCGGCAGCTCCAGGGCGTGGTCGTTGATGCCGACGAGCTTCTCGGCCTGCTTCGGTCCGGTCAGCGTGCCCGACACCGAGAGCTGCGTTCCGTCGGACAGCGCCCCCGTGAGGGTGATGACGTTCCGGTACTCCTCGCTCACGTCGTCCTTGAGCAGGCGCACCGCGATGCCGCGCTGCTCCGCCAGGAGGGGCGCGTTCACGTACGACACGGTCTCGCTCACGATGTTCGTGAAGACACCCTTGAGGGCCGCGAGCTTGAGCACGCTCACGTCGTAGTCGTTGAGCTCGCCGTGCACCTCGACGTCGAGGCTCGTGAGCGGCGACGTGGCCAGTGCGGCGAAGATCTGACCGAGCTTCTCCACGAGCGAGATGCCGGGACGCACGTACGGGTCGATGACGCCGCCCGCGACGTTGACCGCATCCGGGACGAGGTCACCGCCGAGCGCGAGCCGCACCGAGCGCGCGACCGAGACGCCGGCCTTCTCCTGTGCCTCTTCCGTGCTCGCACCGAGGTGCGGCGTGACGACGACGTTCGGGAGGTCGAGCAGGGCACGGGCGCTGCCACCCTCGGCCGGGGGCTCGGAGGTGAAGACGTCCAGACCCGCACCGGCGATCTCACCGGCGACGAGAGCTTCGTGCAGCGCCTCCTCGTCGATGAGCCCGCCGCGGGCGACGTTCACGACGAAGGCGGTCGGCTTCATGGCGGCGAACTGCTCGGCGCCGATCATGCCCGTCGTCTCCGGGGTCTTGGGCATGTGGATCGTGAGGAAGTCGGCTTCGGCGACGAGCTCGTCCAGCGAGAGGAGCTGCACGCCGAGCTGCTGGGCGCGCGCCGAGGTGACATAGGGGTCGTACGCGACGACGCGCATGTCGAAGGCGGCCAGACGAGCGGCGACGAGGGCGCCGATCCGGCCGAGTCCGACGATGCCGACGGTCTTCTCGAAGAGCTCGGCACCGGTGAAGGAGCTGCGCTTCCACTGGCCGGCGGACAGCGAGGCGTGCGCGGCCGGGATCCGGCGGGCGAGGCTGAGGATGTGGCCGACCGTCAGCTCGGCGGCGGAGACGATGTTCGACGTCGGGGCGTTGACGACCATGACGCCGGCCGCGGTCGCAGCCTTGATGTCGACGTTGTCGAGGCCGACACCGGCCCGCGCGACGACCTTGAGCTTCGGCGCGTGCGACAGCGCCTCCTCGTCGATGCGGGTCGCGGAGCGGATGAGCACCGCGTCCGACTCCGCGAGGGCGGCGAAGAGCGCCTCGCGATCGGTGCCGTCGACGTGGCGGACGTCGAAGTCGGGGCCGAGCGCCTCGATCGTGGCGGGAGAGAGTACTTCGGCGATGAGCACGACAGGCTTCGGCACAGTGGATCCTTCGGGGCAGCGCGACAGGCGGGAGGGGCCGATGCGCCGCACACCGTCGGGGGCGCGATCGCGACAACTCTACCGGAGCGCCGGGACCGCTCCGTGCCGTGTGACGGCGTGACGGATCCGGCTCAGGCGCTGGGCAGCGTCAGACTCAGCGCGAGCAGGCTCATCCAGAACACCGCGACGATGCCGAGTCCGGCGAGGAAGGTCAGGGCGAGCTCGCCCACACGACGGCGTCGGCCGATGGCGAAGGCGAACCCGAACACGATCACGGGGAACACCACGCCGAACAGCAGCGTCGCCCATCCGGTGCCGGTGAGGCCGGTCTGGGCCATGGTGATGAGGTGCGCGACCGCGTTCCACACCGCATACGCGTAGAAGAGCCCCGCGAGGGCGATGACGGTCCACACGAGCCAGCGCGGCGAGCCGGTCGCCACGGCGGACGGTGACTCCGGAGCGGTCATGAGCCGATCACCCCCACGGTCACGAACGGCCACGGCACGAGCAGCACGACGCCGGCCAGGAGCACGGCGGCGCGGATCCAGGAGGCCCGGCCCCGCGTCAGCACCCACGTCGCGAGGAACCAGAGCGCGGAGGCGGCGATCGCCAGCACGAACCAGGGCAGGAACATGAAATCCGCGACGAGGAACGAGGCGAGCGGCTGCAGGCGGAGACCGCCGGCGATCCACCCCACGGTGTAGAGCAGGTAGACGCCCCCGACGACACCGACGAGGACCAGCATCGCATTGCTGAGACCGGAGGGCGCTGCGGTCTCCTCGTCCACCGACGCGGGTGCAGACGCCGAGGGTGCGACGGCCTCGGCCGGGATCGGTTCCGGAGCAGGCGTGGAACGCCGTGCGGCGTCCCGGGGGCGCTGCTCCGCGCTGTCGTCGCCGTCCCAGCTCAGGGCGTCGTCCGAATCGGATGTCATCTCTCCAGAGTAGGACACCCCGACCACTAGGCTCGGGGATGCCTCGGCGGGGTCGCCGGGGACTTTCGGGGGAAAGGACAACCATGGCCGAGAACGAGCCCACGTCGTCTGCTGCGCCGCGTCGTTCCACGGCCGGCGCCACGACCGGCGAACCGCCCGCGGGCTGGACGCCGAGCCCGGAGGCCAAGGCCTCCGCGACGCGCTTCCGCATCATCGCCGCGGTCCTCTGGGCGCTCGCGATCGCGGGCGAGGCCATCGGCATCTTCTGGCTCCTGCGCCAGCGCGAGTTCGTCGATGAGGGCGGCGCGCTGCTCCGCGATCCGGACACCGGCCTCCTGGAAGAGCAGGGAGCGACGGCGCAGTTCCCCCAGTGGGCGTTCGTCGCCCTGCTCGTCCTGCTGTTCGTGATCGCGGCGCTGTCGATCATCGGCTCGATCCTGTGGAAGAAGGCCAACACTCTCGACCCCGCGCGCCGCGCCGACAAGACGCGGTTCTTCGTCCAGAACCAGCTCGGCGCGATCATCGCGGTCGTGGCCTTCCTCCCCCTGGTCATCCTCATCTTCCTGAACAAGGACATGGACAAGCGGCAGAAGGCGACCGCCGGCATCGTCGGCATCGTCCTGGCCGTCCTCGCCGCGATCGTCGGGACGAGCTTCGCCCCGCCGTCCGTCGAGCAGTACACCGCGGATCAGTCGGCCGTGATCCAGCTCCTCGGGGCCGATGAGGTCGTGTGGGTCGACGGCGGCAAGGTCTATCACGTCTGCGACGAGGTGCCCGCGATCCAGACCGGCAGCGAGATCCGCACCGGCACCACCTCCGAGGCCATCGAGGCGGGGAAGATCCGGCTCACCCTGCAGTTCGCGTCCGAGCTGCGCACCTGCGGCCTGGCGGTACCCGAGAACGCCGACGAGATCACCGAGGCCCTCCGCGCGATCCAGGCCGGCCAGGTCGACACGCCTCTCCCTGCTCCCGTCTGGGCCGACCCGACGGATGCCCCGATCCAGATCGAGGATGCCCCGGCCGACGAAGGCTGACGTCAGGAGGCGCTCAGGGCCTCGACGAGACGGTCCTCCGCCGAGGCGAGGTGGGCGCGCAGCACCGCGGCGGCGCGCTCCGCGTCCCCGGCGGCGACAGCCTCGAGCATCTCCGCGTGCTGCGCGGCGATGAGTTCGGCATCGAGGAGACGCCGCCCCTGCACCTGCGCCATGCACAGCCGCACCTCGTCCAGCACGCTCCGGTACATGCGGCTGGTCCGCTCGCTGCCCAGGGCGTCGATGAGCGCCGTGTGGAAGCGGAGGTCGGGATCGACCGTCGCGGGATCAGGGCCAGGTGCCATCGCCTGCAGCTCGGCGTTCGCCGCCACGGCGGCTGCCGGCACGGCGACGCTCTCCGCCAGCTCGCGTAGTGCCGCGCTCTCCAGCCGGATCCGCGTGCGGTAGACGTCGCGGACGGTCTCCGCCTCGATGCCGACCACGCGCGCCGTGCGATGCGCCGTCCGCACGAGCAGCCCGCTGGCCACGAGCTGCTCGATGGCCGCTTTCGCGCTGGGACGGGCGACGCCGTAGGTCTGGGAGACGGCCGCCTCGGTCAGAGGCTCCCCCGAGCGGATCTCGCCGGAGAGGATCCGGCTGCGCAGCTGTCCGGTCACGGCGTCGACCACGCCGACCACGCCGAGGGGGCGCTCCGCGATCGAGGTCATGCGGAACAGTCTAGTGAGGCGTCCGTCGTTCAGTACACTTGTCTGACAATCTTCGAGCGGAGCAGAGGAGCACCGTGCCCACCACCCTCGACCACCCCCTCGATCCCGCACTGCTGGGGCCCGAGACGCAGGTCCACGCCCGATCCATCGACCGCTTCGCCCGCGCCCACGACGCCTCGCATTACCTGCTCGTCCCGGACGCGGTGCTGTCCCCCGCGGACGCGGAGGGCGTCGCCCGCGCGTTCTCGGCGGTCCGGGCGGCCGGACGCACGCTCACGTTCCGCTCCGGCGGCACCAGCCTCTCCGGACAGGGCATCAGCGGCGATATCCTGGTCGACACGCGCAGCCACTTCCGCGACATCCACATCGAGGACGACGGCGCCGCGGTCAGGGTCGGCCCCGGGGCCACCGTCCGGCAGGTGAACACGCGGCTGGCCCGGTATCGCCGCAAGCTCGGGCCGGATCCGGCCAGCGAGATCGCCTGCACGATCGGCGGCGTCGTCGCGAACAACTCCAGCGGCATGGCCTGCGGCATCACGGAGAACTCGTACCAGACGATCACGTCGATGGTCGTCGTGCTGCCCAGCGGCACCGTCCTGGACACCGGACGCGCGGACGCCGCGGACGTGCTCCGCGCCGCGGAACCCGCCCTGTTCGCCGGGCTGTCGTCGCTCCGGGAGCGTCTGCTCGCCTCGCCCGGGAACGTCGCGTTCCTGCGGCAGCAGTTCTCGATGAAGAACACGATGGGCTACGGCCTGAACGCCCTGCTCGACTTCGACGACCCGGTGCGGATCCTTGAACACCTCCTCATCGGATCGGAAGGGACCCTCGGCTTCGTCGCGGAGGCCCGTTTCCGCACCATCGAGGTGCGCCCCGCGATCGCCACCGGTCTGCTCGTCTTCGAGACGCTGTCGGCGGCGATGACCGCGCTCCCCGCTCTCACGGAGCTCGGACTCGCGACGATCGAACTCCTCGACGCCGCCTCGCTGCGCGTCGCCCAGGGCCTGAGCGACGTCCCCGCCGCGATCTCCGAGATCGACGTCCAGGGCCACGCCGCCCTCCTCGTCGAGGTGCACGCCGTGGATGACGACGCCCTCGCCGTCGCGAGCGCATCAGCGCAGGCGCACTTCGATGCCCTCCCCCTCGCCGTCGCCCCACGCCTGACGACCGATGCCGCCGAGCGCGCCGCACTGTGGCACGTCCGCAAGGGCCTCTACACCGCTGTCGCCGGGGCGCGGCCGTCCGGGACGACCGCGCTCCTCGAAGACATCGTCGTCCCCGTCCCCCGGCTGCTGGCCACCTGCGAGCGACTGATCGAGCTGTTCGCGCAGCACGGCTACGAGGGCTCCGTGATCTTCGGGCACGCGAAGGACGGGAACGTCCACTTCCTGCTCAACGAGCGCTTCGACGACCCCGAGAGCGTGGCGCGGTACCGCCGCTTCACGGACGACCTCGTCGAGCTCGTCCTCGCGCAGGAGGGATCCCTCAAGGCCGAGCACGGTACCGGACGCATCATGGCGCCGTTCGTGCGGCGTCAGTACGGCGACGAGCTCACCGACATGATGTGGGAGATCAAGCGGCTGTTCGATCCGGACGGGATCCTCAACCCCGGCGTCGTGCTGTCCGACGACCCGGACTCGTACCTCCGGGATCTCAAGCGCGTGCCCACGGTGGAGCGCGAGGTGGACCGCTGCGTGGAGTGCGGCTACTGCGAGCCGACCTGCCCGAGCAAGAGCATCACGCTCACCCCGCGGCAGCGCATCGTGCTGCGGCGGGACATGGCCTGGGCCGAGGAGCAGGGCGACACGGCGCTGCTGCGGGACCTGCGCGCGGACTACGACTACGACGGCGTGCAGACCTGCGCGGTCGACGGCATGTGCGGCGTCGCGTGTCCGGTGGACATCAACACCGGCGACCTCGTCCGCCGCCTCCGGGCCGAGCAGGAGAACGCGGTGGAGGGTGCGGCCTGGGGGACGGCGGCGAAGCACTGGAGCACCGTCACTCGCGCCGGCGGCGTCGCCCTCACGGTCGCCGATGCTCTCCCCGTCCCGCTCGTGCGCGGCGCGACGCGGGTCGGACGGGCGGTGCTCGGCGCCGATACCGTCCCCCTCTACGACGGGGGTCTCCCCCGCGGCGGCACCGCGCCGCCCCGACCGGTCTCGCCTCCCGACGCCCAGGCCGTCTTCTTCGGCGCCTGCATCGGCACGATGTTCGGTCCGGAGGACGAGGGTCCCGGCTCCCGCGACGCCCTGCGCGCCCTGCTCGACCGCGCCGGGATCCCCGTCGTGGTCCCGGAGGAGAACGGCGGGCTCTGCTGCGGGACACCGTGGAAGTCCAAGGGGCACCTCGACGGCTATCGCCTCATGTCCGACCGGGTGCTGGCCTCGCTCTGGGACGCCAGCCATCACGGGGAGCTCCCGGTCGTCTGCGACGCGGCCTCCTGCACCGAGGGCCTCGACGTCATGCTCACCCAGGCCGTCGCCGCCCATCCGGAGTACGCCGGTCTGCGCATCGAGGACGCCACCACGTTCGTCGCGCGGGAGGTGCTGCCGCGCCTCTCCGTCGATGCGAAGCTCCCCTCGATCGCCGTGCACCCGACCTGTTCGACGACCGCGCTCGGCGCGACCGGGGCGCTGACGGCGATCGCCGCCGCCGTCGCTGACGAGGTCTTCGTGCCCGACGGCTGGGGCTGCTGCGCGTTCGCCGGTGACCGCGGCATGCTGCACCCCGAGCTCACCGCGAGCGCGACGGCCCAGGAATCGGCCGAAGTCTCCGCGGCCGATACGGCCCGCGGCGGCTTCGACGCCTTCGTGTCGGCCAACCGCACGTGCGAGATCGGCATGACCCGCGCCACCGGCCGCCCGTACCGCCACGTGATCGAGGTTCTCGAGGAGCGCACGCGCCCCTAGCTCAGCGACGAAGGGCCCCCGTCGGATCACCGACGGGGGCCCTTCTGCGGAGCGTGTGTCAGGCGCCGTGCGCGGTGAGCACGGCGACCGGAGCCTCGCGGAGACCGGCCGGGATCACGATGCGGGTCGAACCGCCGTCTGCGGACACCTCCGCCGGGGTCCCGTCGGCCCACGACAGCGCAGCGGCCGTGAGCTCGGACGGCAGCTCGAACTCGCCGTCCGCCGGGTCGAGCGCATGCACGTGCACCGCGTCGGTGGACGTGGTGTAGCGGCGAGGAGCCCCCGTGCGCTCCCCCATCCGCGTCCAGGGCCGCGTGCCGTAGATCGCCGCACCGCTCACGGCCAGCCAGCTGCCGAGCTCCTGCATCGCCTTCCGCTGCAGCGCCGGAATGGATCCGTCCGCCGCGGGGCCGACGTTGATGAGCAGGTTGCCGTTCTTCGCGACGACGTCGACGAGGAGCCGGATCAGGGCCGCGCCGGAGAGCGAGTGGCGCTCGTCCTCCGCCTGGTTGAACCCGAACGAGTAGCCGAGCCCGCGGGTCGACTCCCACGGCTCGGGGATGATGTCCGGGATGTCCGTGTATTCGCGGGTGAGGAACCCGTGGTACGGCACACCCCAGCGGTCGTTGACCACACCGTCCGGGACGGCGTCGAAGTACCGCTGCAGGAGTGCGGCCACGGCGTACTCCTCCGTGCCCTTGCCGCCGTCCGGCCACTCGATGTCGTTCCAGAGCACGTCGGGCGCGAACCGCTCCACGAGCTCCTCGAGCTGCGCGGCGGCGTACCGGGAGAAGTGGGCGTCGTTGCGACGGAACCGGAACAGGTCGGTGTCCGACTCGATCGGTGGGAAGTCGCTGACGTGCCAGTCGAGCGCTCCGGAGTAGTACACGCCGAACTTGGCTCCCGCCCGCCGCGTGGCGTCGTGGAACTCGGAGATGAGGTCACGGCGAGGGCCGCGCGCGACGGCGTTGAATCCGGTCGTGGCGGTGTCCCACAGACAGAACCCCTCGTGGTGCTTGGTCGTGGGCACGACATAGCGCGCTCCGGCCGCGACGAGTTCACCGACGAAGGCCTCGGCATCGAAGGCGTCGGCGTCCCACTGGTCGGCGAGGTCCTCGTACGAGGTCCCAGGACCGTAGGTGCGCTGGTGGCGCTCCCACGTCGGGCTGCCCGGGATGCGCACCGTGTTGCCGTACCACTCCGCGTACTGGTGCCACGCATAGGCATCCTCGGTGGGGATGTTCACGCCCTCCCCGTGCTGCACGGCCCACGCCGGCACGGAGTACAGCCCCCAGTGCACGAAGAAGCCGAGCTTGGCGTCGCGGTACCAGTCCGGCACGCCGTTCGCGGGGTACACCGGGGACGCCGCACCGAAGTCGGGGCCGGTGCGCTTCTCGAAGTTCATCATGATGCCGTGTCCTCCTCGTCGGCCCCGCGGCGCACGACCACCGCGGTCAGATCGGGGTCGCCTGTCGTGTCGAACGGGAACACCCCGGGGCGCAGGCGATGGTGTCCGAGGCGGAGCAGGTCCTGGTCCACCCCGCCCGGGGTGAGCGCCAGCGTCCATCCCGCTGCCAGCTCGTACAGCTCCGGCTCCAGGTAGCCGATCTTCACGACCACGATCTCGGCCGTCGTCGGCTCGAGCCCCAGAATCCGGAAATCGGAGAGGTGGTGGAAGGGCTTGCGGCGCTCGGTCAGGATGGCGTGCAGCCCGCCGACCGCGAGCACCACCTGGGTGCCGGCGTCCGGGTCGCCGTCGGTGACGGAGAACACCGTGCCGGTGATCTCGACCGGTCCGTGGGGCCCGGAATCGACCGCGGCTCCGGCTGACAGCGTGACCGTCGCACCGACGCCCGCCTCCACGGCTTCGGCGACGGCCCGCGGATCGAAGATCGAGGCGACCAGCGTCGTGTGCGTGCCGTCGGTGAGCTCGGGTCGCTGCAGCAGGTGGGCGAGGGTCCAGGTCACATCGCCCGCTCCCCCGGCCGTCGGGTTGTCCCCGGAGTCGGAGATCACGTACGGATGCGGGGCACCGGGGGCCAGCGCCTCCTCCAGCGCGTCGTCGAGGCTTCCCGTCTTCGCGACGAAGACGAAGTCCTTCCGTGCCTCCCAGAACATCCGGGCCACGCGCTCCGCCTCACGGGCGATGACCTCCCTGTCGTCCCCGGTGACCACGACGTACGCCTGGCAGCGCGGCTCGTCGGCCCATGCATAGCCGATCCACACCGACGCGTCCACGACGCCAGGCAGCGCCTCGATCTCCGGCAGCTCGGCGTAGATGCTCCGCGCGGGCTCCAGTCGCGTGCTCGTCTTCTCCCCGGGCAGCAGCACGGGCACGGGCACCCAGGCCGTGAAGGGCCGCCGTGCCTGCACGTCGCTGCCGTGCGGGCCGCGGAGACGGTCGAGCAGGTTCCACACCGCCCGCTCCTTCGTGTTCAGCCAGTCCTCATGCGGCGCCATCCGGTAGCAGGTGAGCAGATCCACCGCGTCGCGCAGAGTCTCCGAGACGTTGCCGTGCAGGTCCATCGATGTGGAGACGAGGGTGTCCGGGCCCAGGGCGTCCCGCACCGCGAGAGCGAGGTCGCCCTCGGCATCGTCCATCCCGACGACGCTCATCGCGCCGTGGATGTCGAAGAAGAATCCGTCGAACGGCCCCTGCGTGCGGATCCCCTCGACGATCGCGTCCTTCATCCGGCGGTAGGTGTCCGGGTCCACGGCACCACCGGGCAGCGAACGGCCGTGCGTGAGCGGGACCCACTCCGCGGCCTCGGCGAGCTCGCGTCCGGCGTCGAGGAACGGGTAGTACGCCCGCAGTGCATCGCCGGTGCGGATCGTGAAGGCCTCGTCCCCGGAGATATGCGGGGAGAAAGTGCTCGACTCGATGGAGATGCCGCCGATGCCGATCCGGGGCCGCGCGAGCCCGCCCTCGGCGAGCGGCGGCAGCGGACCCATCCAGATCTCGTGGGCTTCCGGGCGTGCGGTCACGGTGGTGTTCTCCTCTGCGGTCGCAGTCGTGGTCAGGAAACGGGGGCGAGGGCGCGTCGTGCGCTCTCGATGGCGCCGAGCGCGACGGCGTCGGCTCCGAGGACGGCGGGGACGACGCGCAGCGCGATGCCCGACACTGGGGCATCGGTACCGAGCGTCCGCTCGATCGACGGCTCCAGGAGGTCCCAGGCGGCCGTGACCCCGCCGCCGACGATGGCGATCGGCAGGTCGAGGAGCGTCGCGGCACTGGCGCAGGCGAGAGCGAGCGCCCGTCCGGCGGCGTCGAACACGGCGCGGGCGTCGGCGTCGCCGGCCCGTGCGACCTCCGCGACCTCCCTGGCATCGTTCACCGGACGACCGGTGCGCTCCTCGAACCGCCGGGCGATCGACGTCCCGGACGCCAGGGTCTCCAGGTGACCGGTCTGCCCGCAGGTGCAGACGAGGTCGCTGTAACCGGGCGTGTGCCCGATCTCGCCGGCCGCGCCGTGGGGGCCGTGGTGCAGCTCCCCGCCGATGACCAGCGCGCCGCCGACGCCCGTGCCGAGCATCACACCGAGAACATCGGGAACGCTCGGACCCGCCGCGGCGGCTTCTCCGAGGAGGAAGGCGTTCACGTCGTTCTCGACCCGCACCGGGACGCCGACGCGCTGCGCCAGCTCCGGGCCGAGCGGGAAACCCGCCCAGTCTGCGAACAGGGCGGACGCGGCACGGATGGTGCCGCTCTCATGGTCGATGACGCCCGCGGCACCCACCCCCACCGCGGCGACGGCGACACCGGCTTCGGCCGCCAGCCGCGTGACGAGGTCGGCCGCGGCGTCCGCCATCGCCGAGCCGCCGACGCTCGCGGGCGCCGGGACGCTTCCGCGTGCGAGGACGTCTCCGAAGGCGTCCACGACGAGGGCCGCGATCTTCGTGCCCCCGATGTCCACCCCCGCCAGAGCGAAGTCGGACCCGGGGCCCGTGGTCGTTCGTCGAGGGTCGTCCGTCTGCTGCCCGACCGCGTTCATCGTCCGCCCAGTCCGGCCATCGCGATGCCCTTGACCAGGTGCTTCTGCAGCACGATCACGAGCAGGGTGGTCGGAATCATCGAGATGATGGCGGCGGCCATCTGCAGGTCCCACCGGGTGCCGGTGAGACCGGCGAAGCTCGCCAGACCGACCGGCAGCGTGCCGTGCGCGTTGTAGTCGACCGTGACGATGAGGGGCCAGAGGTAGCTGTTCCAGAAGGACAGGAACGTGAAGACCGCGAGTACCGCGACCGCGGACTTCGACAGCGGCAGGATGATCTGCAGGAAGGACCGGACAGGGCCGGCGCCGTCGACACGGGCTGCCTCCTCCAGCTCGTAGGGGATGCCGCGGAAGAACTGCCGCATCAGGAACGTGCCGAAGGCGCCGAACGCGAAGGGAAGGATGAGCGCCTGATAGGTGTCGACCCAGTTGAACCACTGCATGACCTGGAACATGGGGATGACGAGCACCTCGGCGGGCACCATCAGCGTGGCCAGGAAGAGGACGAAGACCGCGTCGCGGCCCTTCCACCGCAGGCGCCCGAACGCGTATCCGGCGGTCGTGGACACCACGAGCACGACCAGGGTGCCGCCGATCGCCACGATGAACGAGTTCATGATGTACGTGAGGAACGGCCCGTAGGCGAAGACGTCGACGAAGTTGCTCCAGCGGAGCTCGGAGCCCACGAGCGTCGGCGGCATCGAGAACATCTCGGAGTTCGGCTTGAGGGCCGAGAAGAACGCGTAGACGAGCGGCGCGATGAAGATGAGCGCCGCGACGTAGATGGTGACGTGCGCGAGGATCAGTCGGGCGCGCGCGCCCGGCGTGGTCGCCGCACCACGCGCCTTCTCCCGCTCGCGCTGACGCCGCGGGGCGGTGCCGGTGGGCCGGACGAGGGTCTCAGTGCTCATAGTGCACCCACTTCTTCTGTGCGGCGAACTGGATGCCCGTGATCGCGATGATGATCGCGAACAGGATCCACGCGGCGGCGGCGGCGAGTCCGAGATCGCCGAAGGTGAAGCCCTGCTCCCAGATGTACATCACGAGGGGCTTGGTGGCGTTGCCGGGGCCGCCTCCGGTGAGCATCTGCGGCTGGACGAAGACCTGGAGCGAGGTGATCATCGTCATGATCGTCGCGAAGAAGATCGACGGCGAGATCATCGGGATGATGATGCTCCACACACGCCGGATGCCCTGTGCGCCATCGATACTGGCCGCTTCCAGGACGCTCTCCGGGAGCTGTTCGAGGGCGGCGGAGAAGATCAGCATGTTGTAGCCGAGTCCCTGCCAGACGCTCATGACGACGACCATGATCATCGCCCAGTTGGGGTCGGCGAGGAAGTTCGGCAGCTCGATGCCGAACCAGGTGACCGAGAGGCCGTTGAAGAGCCCCTGCGGCTGCAGCATCATCTTCCACACCAGGACGTTCGCGACCATCGGGGTCACGACAGGGATGAAGAAGAGGACGCGCAGGGCACCGCGGCCGCGGATGCGGGGGCCGAGGCCGAGGGCGAGCACGAGCGAGAGAGCGACGCTCAACGGCACGTACAGCAGCGTGTACACCGCCGAGTTGCGCAGCGCGGGCCAGAAGTCCGGGCTGCTGGTGAACAGCTTGACGTAGTTGTCCACCCCGTTGAAGGTGCGTTCGCCGAAGGTCGGCCAGTCGAAGACGCTCATCACGATCGAGAGCCCCACGGGCACGATCGTGAACAGGGCGAGGCCCACCAGGGCTGGGCTTGCGAAACCCAGCGCCTGGCGGCCCTCGACCTTGGCGAGCGATCCTCGACGTCTCGTCGTGATCGTCATCTCGTTGTCTTTCTCTGTTACTGCTGTGCGGGCCGGATCCGGCTCACTCGCCGAACTGCGCCTGGGCGTTCGACAGCAGCTCCTCCATCGTCATCTGGCCGTTGTAGACGCTGACGAGGTTGGGCTGGATGTAGCTGTCGAGCTTCTGCCAGTTCTTGGTCATGTACAGCGGCACCGTGTCGCCGAACGCGGCCTCGAACACCGACTGGACCTGGTCGCGGTACTGCTCGTCGATCGACTCGAAGTACAGCGGCTGCGACGAGATGCGGGCCGGGTAGGAGCGGCCGGACGACGCGATGTAGTCCTGCGCGTCCTCGCCGACGAGGGAGCCGAGCACCTTCAGCGCGGCCTCCGGGTTCTTGCAGTTCTCGGCGATGCCGTAGCCGGAACCGAGGATGGGACCGGGGTTGCCGTCCACGCCCGCGGGCAGCGGCACCATGCCGGCGGCGAAGCCGGACTCGTTGTTGAGGTAGCTGACGGCGTTCCAGGTGCCGTCGACGGCCATGGCCGCGTTGCCACCCGTGTACTGGTTCTCGCCCCAGCCGGTGTCGGAGGCGGAGGCGACCGGAGCCGCGACCTTCTTCTCCGTGACCAGGCCGGCGTACCAGGACGCGGCGTCGACGAAGTCCTCGTCGTCGATGTGCAGCGTGCCGTCCTCGGAGGCGGGCTGCGTGGCGGAGTACGCGATCGGCATCGACATCCACTGGTAGCCGCCCATGCCCATGCCGAAGCCGTACTTGCCGTCCTTCGTGGCGTCGGCGGCGATCGTGTCGAAGTCGTCGAACGTCCAGCCGATCTCCGGCGTGGCGGCACCGGCGGCGCTGAGCATGTCCTGGTTGTAGTAGACGAGCATCGTGGCGACGTCGAACGGCACGCCGTAGACCTTGCCCTCGAAGCTGAGGATGCCGTCGGCGCTCGGGTTGAACTCCGACCAGTCGATGCCCGCGGTCTTGAGATCCTCGTCGCTGAGCTCGCGGAAGCCGGCCGTGTAGCCGCCGAGCTGCGCGCCGCTCATGCCGGTGATGCACGCCATGTTGCCGCTGGCCATGTTGGTCGTGAGCTTGGTGAAGAAGTCACTCCACGGCGACGTCTGCAGCTTGATCTTGATGTCCGGGTTCTGCTTCTGCGCGAACTCGATCTGCGCCTCCAGCGCATCGACGTCCGACTCGCTGCCGGCCCACATGTCCACCACGATGGTGTCGCCGTCGGCCGAGCCCCCGGATCCCCCGCTGCTCGCACAGCCGGTCATCGCCACGGCCACGCCCGCGACAGCGGCGACAGCCCCCACACGCAACTTCTTCATTGAATGCCTCCTGAGAAGGGATAGGTTATTTCGACGCTCGAACTAACCAATTAGGATTTCGTATGAAGTTACGCTGTCATAGTTCGCAAGGTGCCGCAAGCTGAACATCCGATGTTTATAGGGTGGTGATAATTCGTCACTCGCCTGAAACACGCGGCACCCCCGCTACGCTGACGATGCCTCGAGACGAAGGGCCTTCATGACGAACCCCGCCGACACCACCGTCGACGACCCGCACACGCGGCGCATCCTCGACTTCGTCGCCCGCGGACAGGCGCGCTCCCGCTCCGAACTCGCCTCCGCCCTCGGCGTGGCCGCGTCGACCGTCGGCCTGCGCGTACAGGCGCTCCTCGATGCCGGCGTGCTGGAGGAGGCGGGGGCCGGCACCTCCCGCGGCGGACGACGGCCGCGCGTGCTGCGGATCGCCGGCGACGGCATCGTGCTGTCCGCCGATCTCGGCGGACGCCATGCCCGCATCGGACGGCACGACCTCAGCGGCGGCCTGCTCCACTCGGAGACCATCGCGATCGACGTCGCGGACGGCCCGGAAGCGACGCTGGAGAGAGTGTCGGAGGTCTTCGAGCGCCTGCTCGCCGAGACACGGGTCCACGCGATCGGCGTGAGCCTGCCCGGCCCCGTCGACGTCGCGACCGGCTCCGTGGATCAGCCCTCGCGGATGCCGGGGTGGCCCGGATTCCGCGTCGGCGAGCACCTCGCGGAGCGCCACGGCGTCCCCGTCGTCGTCGACAACGACGCCAACCTCGCCGCGCTCGGCGAGCACCGTCGCCAGCTCGGGCACACCCAGCACAGCATCACCGTCAAGGCGGGCACCGCGATCGGCAGCGGGATCATCGTGGACGGGCACATCCATCGGGGAGCGACCGCCGCAGCCGGCGACATCACGCATACGCGGATCGACGGCAGCGGCGACATCCCCTGCTCCTGCGGCAACACCGGCTGCCTGGAGACCGTGGCCAGCGGCGCGAGCCTCGTCCGCCAGATGCGCGAGCGCGGCAACACCGAGGTCCGCACCACGGCCGACGTCCTCACGCTGGCGCGGGACGCGGACCCCCTCGCCACGACCCTCGTCCGCACCGCGGGGACCCACCTGGGTCAGGCACTGTCCGGCGTCGTGAACTTCTTCAACCCGCACGCCCTGTTCCTCACCGGGAGCATGAGCGCCTCCGAGCCGTTCATCGCCGCGGTGCGCAGCCGGGTCTACGAGGCCTGCCACCCGCTCGCGACCCAGCGCCTGCGGATCGAGGCCGCGGCCACCGGCGCGGACGCGATCCTGCACGGCGCCGCCCGCCTCGCGCTCGAGGGCATGGACATCCCGGTGGCGACGGCCTGAGCCGCCGCCACCGTCAGCCTCACTCCCCCGTGAGGCGCAGTTCGATGACCGGCATCAGCACGTCGGGACGCCGTACCGGAAGATGCACCGTGAGCGTCCCCTCGGCCTCGCCCGCCGGCGTCATCAGGTCGGCCTGCTGGTCCGGGTCGCTGACGCTCGTACGCAGCCAGGAGCCGTCGTTCAGCAGCCGCGCATACGAGACCTTGCCCGCAAGACCGGGCAGATGCACGAAGCCCAGCGGCCAGCTGAACAGGCTCAGGTAGAGCCGGTCGCCGCGGAGCGTGTACACGCCCTCACGGGGCGGCGTGAACGGCGCGTGACCGGCCCCGATCACGGCGCGGTCGTGCAGGCGCATCCACTCCCCGATCTCGGCGAGGGTCTCCGCATCCCGGGGCGCGATCGCCCCACGCCCGTCCGGGCCGATGTTCAGGAGCATGTTGCCGCCCATCGACACCGAGTCGACGAGCATCTGCGCGAGCAGCACCGGCGACTTCTGGTCGGTGTTGTCCCGGTGGTACCCCCAGGAGCCGTTGAGCGTCTGGCATGCCTCCCACACGAGGGGCACGCCGTCGCGGACGATGGGAGCCGTCGGCTGATACTGCTCGGGCGTCACGAAGTCCGCGGGGATGCCGAGCCGGTCGTTGACGAGCATCTCCGGCTGCAGCTCCCGACACAGCGCAAGCAGCGCCTCGGCGTCCCAGTCCTGCGGCCCCTTCCCCTCCCAGCCGTCCTTGGACTCGGGATAGGTGAAGTCGAAGAACAGGTAGTCGATGTCGCCGTACCCGGTGAGCAGCTCGCGGACCTGACCGTGCAGGTACTCGCGGTAGCGGGCCATGTCGCGCCCCTCGTTCAGGGCGTGCGCGTTCTCGTCGTCGCGTCGCGGGTGGTTCCAGTCCACCGTGAAGTCGGGGTGATGCCAGTCGATGACCGAGTGGTAGAGGCCGACCCGGATCCCCTCGGCACGGAGGGCGTCGACGTACTCGCGCACCAGGTCGCGCCCGACCGCCGCGACGGAGGTGAAGTCGGTCAGCTTCGAGTCCCAGAGGCAGAAGCCGTCGTGGTGCTTCGTCGTCAGCACGACGTAGCCCATCCCCGTCTCCTTGGCGGTCTTCGCCAGGGCCGCGGCATCGAAGAGGTCGGGATCGAAGTTGTCGAAGTACGGGCGGTACTCCTCGTCGGTGAGGCGTTCGTAGTTCTGCACCCACTCGTGCCGCGCGGCCCCGCTGTAGAGGCCGAAGTGGACGAACATGCCGAAGCGGGCGTCATCAAACCATTCCTGTCGCATGCGTCCATCCTGGCACAGACATCGGATGTCTGCGCCGCGGAATGCCGTACGGAACGCCGAACGGGCGCCCCCGGAGGGACGCCCGTTCGTTCGCGAGTCGAATCAGCGCGCGGCGCTACCGTCGACGTAGTCCTCGTCCTGCTGCTTCCAGGCGAAGAGCGAACGCAGCTCCTTGCCGGTCGCCTCGATCGGGTGCTGCTCCTCCTTGGCGCGGAGTGCGAGGAATTCCTCGGCCCCGTTGTCCTGGTCCTCGATGAAGCGCTTCGCGAACGCGCCGGACTGGATGTCGGACAGGACGCCCTTCATGCTCTCCTTGACGCGCTCGTCGATCACGCGCGGGCCGGACACGTAGTCACCGAACTCGGCGGTGTCGGAGATCGACCAGCGCTGCTTGGCGATGCCGCCCTCCCACATGAGGTCGACGATGAGCTTGAGCTCGTGCAGCACCTCGAAGTAGGCGATCTGCGGCTGGTAGCCCGCCTCGACGAGGGTCTCGAAGCCCGCCTGGACGAGGTGGCTCATGCCGCCGCAGAGCACGGCCTGCTCGCCGAACAGGTCGGTCTCGGTCTCCTCGGTGAAGGTCGTCTTGATGACGCCGGCACGGGTGCCGCCGATGGCCTTCGCGTACGACAGCGCGAGGTCCCAGGCCTGGCCGGAGGCGTCACGCTCGACGGCGATGATGTCGGGGATGCCGCGGCCGGCGACGAACTCGCGACGCACCGTGTGGCCGGGAGCCTTCGGGGCGACGAGGATCACGTCGACGCCCTCGGGCGCGTCGATGTAGCCGAAGCGGATGTTGAAGCCGTGCGCGAAGGCCAGGGTCTTGCCCGCCGTCAGGTTCGGGGCGATGGACTCGCTGTAGATCGTGCGCTGGTGCTGGTCCGGCGCGAGGATCATGATGACGTCGGCCCACTCGGTCGCCTCGGCGACGGTCTTCACGGGGAAGCCGGCCTCCTCGGCCTTCGCGGCGGACTTCGAGCCCTCCTTGAGGGCGATCGCCACCTCGACACCCGAGTCGCGCAGGTTCTGGGCGTGGGCGTGGCCCTGCGAGCCGTAGCCGACGATCGCGACCTTCTTGCCCTGGATCAGGGACAGGTCGGCGTCGTCGTCGTAGAAGATCTCGGTGCTCACTGGTTTCTCTCCTTGGTTGTGGTTGTGCGGGACGCGCGGTCCCAGAGTCTGTCGAAGGGTCAGCCGCGCAGGACGCGCTCGGTGATGCTCTTGCCGCCGCGGCCGATCGCGAGGAGGCCGGACTGGGCGATCTCCTTGATGCCGAAGGGCTCCAGAGCGCGCAGCAGCGCCTCGACCTTGCCCTTGTCGCCGGTGACCTCGATGACGAGGGCGTCGGCGGCGTAGTCGACGACCGACGCGCGGAAGAGGTTGACGACCTCGATCACGTTCGAGCGGCTGGCGTTGTCCGTGCGCACCTTCACGAGCATGTGCTCGCGCTGCACGGACGACGCCGGGTCGAGCTCGACGATCTTGATGACGTTGATCAGCTTGTTGAGCTGCTTGGTCACCTGCTCGAGCGGCAGTTCCTCCACATCGACGACGACCGTGATGCGGGAGATCCCCGGCACCTCGGTCACGCCGACGGCGAGGGAGTCGATGTTGAAGCCGCGGCGCGCGAACAGGCCGGCGACGCGGGTCAGAAGGCCGGGGGTGTTCTCCACCAGCAGGCTCAGGACGTGGGTCGACATGGCTCAGTCCTCCTCGTCGAACGCGGGCGCGTGGTCGCGCGCGTACTGGACATAGCTGTTGCTGACCCCCTGCGGCACCATCGGCCACACCATGGAGTCGGCGCTCACCACGAAGTCGATCACCACGGGGCGGTCGTTCGTCTCCAGCGCGAGCTGGATGGCGGCGTCGACCTCCTCCTCCTTCTCCACGCGGATCGCGAGGCAGCCGTACGCCTCCGCGAGCTTCACGAAGTCGGGGATGCGGATCGTGCCGTGTCCGGTGTTCAGGTCGGTGTTGGAGTGGCGGCCGTCGTAGAACAGCGTCTGCCACTGCCGGACCATGCCCAGCGACGAGTTGTTGATGATCGCGACCTTGATCGGGATGTTGTTGATCGCGCAGGTGGCGAGCTCCTGATTGGTCATCTGGAAGCAGCCGTCGCCGTCGATCGCCCAGACCTGGCGCTCCGGCTCGGCGACCTTCGCTCCCATGGCCGCCGGCACCGAGTAGCCCATCGTGCCCGCACCGCCGGAGTTCAGCCAGGCGTTCGGACGCTCGTACTTGATGAACTGCGCGGCCCACATCTGGTGCTGCCCCACACCGGAGGCGAAGATGCCCTCCGGTCCGGTCAGCTCGCCGATGCGCTGGATCACGTACTGGGGCGCGAGCAGGCCGTCGGTCGTCGGCGCGTACCCGAGGGGGAACTCGTTCCGGAGGCCGTCGAGGTACGACCACCACTCCTCGATGTCGGGCTTCGTGTCTGCCGTCGCTCCGCGGAAGGCCGCGTCGAGATCGGTGAGCACGTCGCGCACGTCTCCGACGATCGGCACGTCGGCCGTGCGGATCTTGGAGATCTCCGCCGGGTCGATGTCGACGTGCACCACCTTCGCGTGCGGCGCGAACAGTGCCGCCTTGCCCGTGACGCGGTCGTCGAACCGTGCGCCCAGCGAGACGAGGAGGTCGGCCTCCTGCAGCGCCAGCACGGCGGGGACCGTGCCGTGCATGCCCGGCATTCCCAGGTGCTGCGGATGCGAGTCGGGGAAAGCACCTCGCGCCATCAGCGTCGTGACGACGGGCGCACCGGTCGACTCGGCCAGTTCGAGCAGCTCGGCCGCGGCCCGGCCGCGGACGACACCGCCGCCCACGTACAGCACCGGCTTCTTCGCCTCCGCGAGGAGCGCGGCCGCCGCCTGGATCTGCTTGCCGTGCGCCTTCGTCACCGGGCGGTACCCGGGGAGCTCGATCTTCGGCGGCCACACGAAGGGCGCGGTCGCCTGCTGCGCATCCTTGGTGATGTCCACCAGAACCGGACCGGGGCGACCGGTGCCGGCGATCTCATAGGCAGCCGCGATCGCGCCGGGGATGTCCGCGGCGTCCTTCACGAGGAACGAGTGCTTCGTGATCGGCATCGTGATCCCCACGATGTCGGCCTCCTGGAACGCATCCGTGCCCATCAGCGTCGAGAACACCTGACCGGTGATCGCGAGCAGCGGCACCGAGTCCATGTAGGCGTCCGCGATCGCCGTGACGAGGTTGGTCGCCCCGGGGCCCGAGGTGGCGATGCACACGCCGACCTTGCCGGATGCGGAGGCGTATCCCTCCGCCGCGTGGCCCGCGCCCTGCTCGTGCCGCACGAGGATGTGACGCAGCTGCGACGCATCCATCAGCGGGTCGTAGACCGGGAGGATCGCTCCGCCGGGAAGGCCGAAGACGTCCGTGACACCGAGAAGCTCGAGCGAGCGGACGACGGCCTCCGCACCGGTGATCTCCGGAGCGGATGGGCGGGCGGGCGGCCTCGGCACGGCCGAGACGGAGTCAGCAGTCATGACTTTCCTTCTGATGAACTGTGCGGGACACCGGCGCTCCGATCGAGCGGTTCCTGAGCCGGTCGATGGATCAGCCGGTCGTCGCTCCCTCGGCGGCGGACCGCACGAGGCGCGAGTACTTGGCAAGAACGCCTCGGGTGTAGCGCGGGGGAAGCGGCTCCCAGCCAGAGCGGCGGGAGGCGAGCTCCGCCTCGTCGACGAGTAGGTCGAGAGAGCGAGCTGCGATATCGACCCGTATCAGATCACCATCGCGCACGAAGGCGATAGGACCTGCGTCCACCGCTTCGGGTGCTATATGTCCGATGCACAGGCCGGTTGTGCCGCCTGAGAATCGTCCGTCCGTCAAGAGTAGTACATCTTTTCCGAGCCCCGCGCCCTTGATGGCCGCGGTGATGGCGAGCATCTCGCGCATACCCGGTCCGCCCTTGGGGCCCTCGTACCGGATGACGATGACCGTCCCCGGCTCGATGGTCCCCGCGGCGACCGCGTCCATGGCGGCGCGCTCGCGCTCGAAGACCCGCGCGGGACCCTCGAAGACGGCCGCGTCGAAGCCGGCGGTCTTGACCACGGCACCCTCCGGAGCGAGCGACCCGTGCAGGATCGTCAGGCCGCCGGTGGCGTGGATGGGGTTGTCGAACGTGTGGATGACCTCGCCGTCGATCGGCTGCGGGTCGAGCTCGGCGAGGTTCTCGGCGAGCGTCTTGCCGGTGACGGTGAGCGCGTCGCCGTGCAGCAGCCCTTCGTCGAGCATCGCCTTCATGATGACGGGGATGCCGCCGTGCCGGTCGACGTCGTTCATGACGTACTTGCCGAACGGCTTCATGTCGGCCACGTGCGGGACCTTGTCGCCGATGCGGTTGAAGTCGTGCAGGCTCAGCTCGACCTCGGCCTCCCGGGCGATCGCGAGGAGGTGGAGCACGACGTTGGTCGAGCCGCCGAGGGCCATCGCCAGGGCGATCGCGTTCTCGAACGCCTCCTTGGTCAGGATGTCGCGGGTCGTGATGCCCTGGCGGAGCAGGTTGACGACGGCCTCGCCCGACCGGTGTGCGAAGTAGTCGCGGCGGCGGTCGGCAGCGGGCGGCGCGGCGGAGCCCGGCAGGCTCAGCCCGAGGGCCTCGGCGACGGAGGCCATCGTGTTGGCCGTGTACATGCCGCCGCAGGCGCCCTCGCCGGGAGCGATGGCGCACTCGATGCGCTTGAGGTCCTCCTCGCTCATGAGGCCGGCCCGGCAGGCACCGACCGCCTCGAAGGAGTCGATGATGGTGACGTCCTTCTCGGTGCCGTCGGAGAGCTTGACCCAGCCCGGCGCGATCGATCCGGCGTACAGGAACACGCTGGACAGGTCGAGCCGGGCACTGGCCATGAGCATGCCGGGGATCGACTTGTCGCAGCCCGCGAGCAGGACGGAGCCGTCGAGGCGCTCGGCCATCATGACGGTCTCGACCGAGTCGGCGATGACCTCGCGCGACACGAGCGAGAAGTGCATCCCCTCGTGGCCCATCGAGATGCCGTCCGAGACGGAGATGGTGCCGAACTGCAGCGGGTAGCCACCGCCGGAGTGCACGCCCTCCTTCGCCCCCTGCGCCAACCGGTCGAGGCTCAGGTTGCAGGGTGTGATCTCGTTCCAGCTGGACGCGATGCCGATCTGCGGCTTGTCCCAGTCGGCGTCCCCCATCCCGACCGCGCGGAGCATGCCGCGGGAGGTCGTGGCCTCGATGCCGTCGGTGACGACGCGACTGCGGGGCTTGATGTCGATGGGCGCGCTGGTGGAGGGATCATGCGAGGACATGACGAGAGTCTATTCCTGCGCGACGGCCCTCTCGTTCGCGAGCGTCTCCAGAAGCGCGGCGATCTGTTGTGGAGAGTCCACACGGAGGGTCGCGGCGCTCTCCCCCGGTCCGACGCGCACACCGAGGTCGCCTTCCTGCAGCACACGCATCGCATCCTCGTCGGTCACGTCGTCACCGGCGAAGAGGATGCCCGTCGCGTCGAAGCGCTCCCGAAGGGCGATCATCGCGGCGTCCTTGCCCTCGTTCCGCGACGAGAACTCCAGCACCCGATGGCCGGCGCGCCGGCGCCACTGCGGGAAGCGCTCGGCGACGAGGGCGTCGATCTCGGCGAAGACCCTCTCCTCCGTCTCCCGATCCGCGCGCCGGGTGTGCACGCCCATGCCGAAGGTCTTCGGCTCCAGTTCCGCGCCCTCGTAGCGGTCGATGATCGGCTGCGCGGCGGCCCACAGCTCCTCGCGCGCCCCGGGCTCGGTCGTGTCCCCCGGGGCGTCGGCGGCCCCCTCACCGGGGAACCAGTACTGCGCGCCGTGGGAGCCGGCGAGGACGAACACGGAGTCGTCGGTGTGCTCGGTGATCTCTCTGAGGTCGTGCATGCTGCGACCGGAGACGTAGGCCACGATCGTGTCGGGCATCGCCGCGAGACGGGCCATCTGCACGGCGACCTCCGGCAGCGCCCGCGCGGCCATCGGGTCCGCGACGAGCGGGGACGCGGTGCCGTCGAAGTCGAGGGCCACGACCAAGCGCGGCGTCGTCGCGAGGGCGGTGAGGTCGGCGTCGGCGGTTCCGGGGATCCAGGGGCGCGTCACGGTGTCTCCGATCGAGATGAAGAAGGGTGTGCAGGGAGTGCGGTCAGCGGCGGCGGACGTCGGCCAGAGCGTCAAGGAAGGATGACGACCAGGCGTTCACATCGTTGTCCAGCACCCGGCGGCGGAGGGAGCGCATGCGCCGCGACTGCTCCGCGGGGGACATCTCCACCGCCTCCATGATCGCGTCCTTGAGGCCCGCGATGTCGTGCGGGTTGACGCGCACGGCCTGGCGGAGCTCGTCCGCCGCGCCGGTGAACTCGCTGAGCACGAGGACGCCGCGGTTGTCTGTCCGGGTGGCCACATACTCCTTCGCCACCAGGTTCATGCCGTCACGCAGCGCTGTCACGAGCATGACGTCGGCCGCGAGGTACAGAGCGACCATCTCCTCGCGCGGGTACCCCTGGTGGAGGTAGCGGATGGCGGAGTGACCGACCGTGTCGTGGTCGCCGTTGATGCGGGCCACCGCGAGCTCGATCTCGTCCCGGAGGTGCGCGTAGGCGTCCACCCGCTCCCGGCTCGGGCTCGCCACCTGGATGAGGGTGACGTCCTCCACGTCCAGGCGGCCGTCTTCGAGGAGCTCGCCGTATGCCTTGATCCGGTGCCCGATGCCCTTGGTGTAGTCCAGGCGGTCGACGCCGAGGAGGATGCGCTTGGGGTTGCCGAGGCTGGCGCGGATCTCCGCGGCCCGCGCCCTGACGTCTTCGCGGGCGGCGAGTTCGAGGTACGGGGCGGTGTCGATGGAGATCGGGAAGGCCTTGGCGATGGCCGTCCGCGAGCCCCCCTCATCCGGGACCGCGATGCTCGACCCCTTCACCTCGTAGCGCAGCCGGCGCCGGACCGCGGTGAGGAAGTAGGTCGCGTCCTGCGCCCGCTGGAAGCCGATGACGTCGGCGCCGAGCAGTCCGCGCAGCACCTGGTCCCGCCAGGGAAGCTGGGCATAGAGGCCGTGGGCCGGGAAGGGGATGTGGTGGAAGTAGCCGATGGTGACGTCGGGGCGCAGCTCGCGGACCATCTGCGGCACCAGCTGGAGTTGATAGTCGTGCACCCAGACGGTGCCGTCCTGCGCCGCCGCGGCCGCGGCCGCCTCCGCGAAGCGTCGGTTCACCCGCACGTACGCGTCCCACCACTCGCGGTGATACTGCGGCGGCGCGATGACGTCGTGGTACAGCGGCCAGATCGTGTCGTTGGCGAAGCCCTCGTAGTAGTCCGCGACCTCGTCGGAGCTCAACGCCACCGGGATCAGGTGGATGCCGTCGGCATCGAAGGCCTCGAGCTCCACGTCGGGCTGGCCCGGCCAGCCGACCCAGGCACCGTGTACACGGCGCATCATGGGCTCGAGGGCGGCGACGAGGCCGCCGGGCGACGTCCGCCAGGTCTCCTCGCCGTCGGGGCCCACGACCCGGTCCACCGGGAGGCGGTTGGCGACGACGACGAAATCAGCAGCGGTCACAGGGGCACTCCTCGGTCCAGTAGCTTCCAACCTATCGAGGATGCGCGCCGACCGCCGGTCCTCCCTCAGGCCTTGACAGCGGACGCCGCGCGGTGCACACCGCTGAGAGCCCAGTTCCCGAGGCCCGCCGCGAACGCGATGCCGGCCGCGATCATCGGGAGGACGAGCGCAGCGGAGGTGCCGAGGCTCTCCGCGATCTCCCCCGCCACCGCGGCGCCGATCGACTGACCGACGATCACGCCGGAGCCGAGCATCGTCATCACCGTCGCCGACCGGCCACGGGGGCTTCGAGCGGCTCCGAAGCTGTACTGGGTGACGAGGGTCGGACCGATGCCGATGCCCATGATGGCCAGGGCCAGCATCATGCCCCCCGGGGAGTCGACGATGCCGAGGAGCAGCGATCCGGCGAGCAGGATCCCCGAGAACACGAGCCAGCACGCGCGCAGGGAGAACCGGACGGGGAGCCAGGCGACGCCGAGGGCCAACAGCGCGGAGCCGACGCCCATCACGCCGTACAGCAGCCCCGCCTGCTCCGGGGCTCCGAGGTCGGCCATGAACGAGGTGAGCGAGGTGAGCATGGTGCCGAAGAAGATCCCGACGCCGAGGATGCCGAGGACGACGATGAGGAGCTGCGGACGGAACAGCTCGGACACGGCGGACGGTGCCCGACCGTCGTCAGTGCGGTCCTGGGAGACGTGCCGCCCGCTCGGGTGCAGGGCGAAGGCTCCGACGAACACCAGGGTCAGCGCGGCGGCCCCGACCAGCGGGGCCCACGGCGCGAGCGCCGAGGCGAGCACACCCACGAGGAAGGGCCCGAAGACGAAGACGGTCTCGTCCGCGGCCGACTCGTACGCCATCGTGCCGGAGACGGTGCGCGCGCGGCGCTCCGCGGGCATCCGCTCGCCGATGATCGTCACCAGCCGGGAGCGCGAGAGCGGCGCCACCTGGGGCGCGGTCGCGCCGATGCCGATCGCGGCGAGGAGCACGAACCCATCAGCGGCCGGGCCGTAGACGACCGCCGTGAAGAGCAGGAGCATCGCCGCGTTGCCCACGGCGAGCGCGAGGAGGACCGTGCGCTGACCGAAGCGGTCGGCGGCGGCGCCCAGGAGCGGTCCGAAGCAGGCGGTACCGAGACCGACCGCAGCCGAAGTGAGTCCGCCGAGGGAGAGCGACCCCCGCGCCGACACGACGACGGTGAGGACGCCGACCACCATCATGGCGAACGGCAGTCGCGCGATGAACGCGATGAGGAAGTACGGCAGGCCGGCGAGGCGGAAGAGGCTCGGCTCGGCGGTGTCAGGCGTGGTGCTGGTGTGTGTCATGGCTCTCGCGCGTCGATGACGCGTGTCGGGTGCCGCCGCTGTCCGCCGGAGACGCCGACGGCCGGTAGATACACGGTTTCTGCGGCCGCGGGTGAACCGCGACCCTCCCATGATATCCGGTGGCCCTGGACGGACGCCCTGCCAGCCTCTCCCCCGGCTTGTCAAGGCTCCGGCCCCCGCGCCCCGGCTGCGGGTACCGTAGGGGCATGCGCTACCTCTTCAGCACCGGACTCGTCGCCGCGATCTCGGCTGGGATCTCGCTGCTGCGCGGCACCCGCAATGAACCCATCACCTGGCGCTCGCTCCTGTCGTGGGTGAGCTGGGGCATCACGATGGCGCTCGCGGTCGGCGCGGTCGTCGACATGCGCCGCGAACGCCACGGCGTGCCGGTGGACGCCGACTCCCCGCAGTCGGTGAAGAAGTCCAAGAAGGCGCAGCGTCTGCAGTTCCGTTCGCAGAAGGCCCTCGCCGATGCGCAGGGGCACGCCCAGGACAAGCGGTCCTGACGCACCCCCGCGCCTCCCGCGTCAACGGGTGAGGATCAGCGCCTCGCCCTGACCGCCGCCGCCGCACAGGCCGACCGCCGCGGTTCCGCCACCCCGGCGGGCCAGCTCGTGCGCGACGTGCACCACGAGACGGTTGCCGGAGGCGCCGATCGGATGACCGATCGCGATGCCGCCGCCGTGCACGTTGACGATGTCGCCGTGCAGCCCGAGCTCGGTCTGCGAGCGCGCGACTACGGCCCCGAACGCCTCGTTGATCTCCACGAGATCCAGATCCTGCGGCGTGATGCCCTGTTTCCGGCACGCCTGCTCGATCGCCCGCGCCGGCTGCGCCTGGAGCGAGTTGTCCGGGCCGGCGGTCTGGCCGCTCGCCCCGACGGTCACGAGCACCGGCCAGCCTTTGGCCTCGGCCGTCCCGCGCGTCGTGACGACGACGGCGGAGGCGCCGTCCGAGATCTGGGACGAGTTGCCTGCGGTGATCGACCCACCCTCGGCGAAGGCGGCACGCAGTCCCGCGAGGGTCTCCACGGTGGTCTCGGGGCGCACCCCCTCGTCTCGGGTCACCCGCACGGGCTCGCCCCGGCGCTGCGGCACCTCGACGGCGACGATCTCCGCGTCCAGCACCCCGCTCTCCTGGGCGGCGGCGGCCCGCTGATGCGAGAGCGCCGCCACCTGGTCCTGCATCTCTCTGGTGAGCTCGTATCGCGCGTTGTGCCGTTCCGTCGACGCGCCCATGCTCTCCCGGTCGTAGGCGTCCGTCAGCCCGTCGTAGGCCATGTGGTCGAGGACCTCGACAGTGCCGTAGGTCCAGCCGTCGCGCGATCCCATGAGCAGGTGCGGCGCGCGGGTCATGGACTCCATGCCGGCGGCGACGACCACCTCGGCGTCCCCGGTCCGGATCATGCGCGCCGCATCGATCACCGCGGTGAGCCCGGACAGGCACACCTTGTTCACGGAGTGCGCGGGCACGTCCCAGCCGATCCCTGCGCCGATCGCCGCCTGACGGGCGGCGTTCTGCCCGGATCCGGCGGCGAGCACCTGTCCCACGATCACCGCGTCGACGTCTGCCGGATCCACTCCCCCCTGCTCCAGGGCGCCGCGGATCGCGAACGATCCGAGCTGCGGCGCGGTGAAGGCGGCGAGCTGTCCTTTCAGCCGGCCCTGCGGGGTGCGCGCCGCGGCGACGATGACGACATCGTTCTCACTCATTGCTCGGTCCTTCCGTTCTCCAGTTCCGGGGCGAGGCGGAGGGACGGCTCCGTGGCCTCCCGTACCTGCTGCACCGTGACATCGGGCGCGACCTCGACCAGCACGAGGCCCTCCCGCGTCACGTCGATCACCGCGAGGTCCGTGATGATCCGGTCCACGACGCCGCGGCCGGTCAGCGGCAGCGTGCAGGCGTCGACGATCTTCGCCGAGCCGTCCTTGGCGACGTGCTCCATCAGCACGATCACCCGTCCGGCGCCGTGCACGAGGTCCATGGCGCCCCCGGGGCCCTTGACCATCTTGCCCGGGATCATCCAGTTCGCGAGGTCGCCGGAGGCAGAGACCTGCATCGCCCCGAGGATGGCGGCATCGATCTTCCCGCCGCGGATCATGCCGAAGCTGAGGGCGGAGTCGAAGAACGCCGCTCCGGGGAGCGTGGTCACCGTCTCCTTCCCCGCGTTGATGAGATCCGGGTCGACCTCGTCCTCCCGCGGGTAGGGCCCGACCCCGAGGATGCCGTTCTCCGACTGCAGCACCACGGTCACGTCGGACGGGACGTGGTTCGGGACGAGCGTGGGCAGGCCGATGCCGAGGTTCACGTACGCGCCGTCCGGGAGCTCGACCGCAGCGCGCGCGGCCATCTGATCTCTGGTGAGCGCCATGTCAGGCTCCTTCCGCGGCGACGGTCCGCCGCTCGATGCGCTTGGGGATGTCCTCGCCGACCTCGACGATCCGGTGCACGAAGACCCCGGGCAAGTGGATCGTGTCCGGATCCAGCTCCCCCGGTTCCACGAGCCGCTCCACCTGCGCGATGCACACGCGTCCGGCCATCGCGGCGAGCGGGTTGAAGTTCCGGGCTGCCTTGCGGAACACGAGGTTGCCGTGCCGGTCGCCGCGCGCCGCATGCACCAGGGCGAAGTCGGTGGTGATGGCCTCCTCCAGCACGAACTCGCGGGGCTCGCCGTGCACCGCGAACGTGCGCACGTCCTTGGGCGGTGATCCCACCGCGATCGATCCGTCGGGGTGATACCGGCGGGGCAGGCCCCCGTCGGCCACCTGGGTGCCGACGCCCGTCTGGGTGTAGAACGCGGCGATCCCGGATCCTCCCGCTCGCAGCTTCTCGGCGAGCGTGCCCTGCGGCGTCAGCTCCAGCTCGAGCTCCCCGGACAGGAACTGCCGCTCGAACTCCTTGTTCTCCCCCACGTACGACGAGGTCATCTTGCGGATGCGCTGCGCGGCGAGCAGCACGCCGAACCCCCAGTCGTCCACCCCGCAGTTGTTGCTCACCACGCTCAGGTCGGTCGTGCCCTGTGCGAGGAGCGCTTCGATGAGCGCGATCGGGTTCCCGGAGAGTCCGAAGCCTCCGACGGCGAGCGAAGCGCCGTCCGGAATGTCGGCGACGGCGGCCTCCGCGGATTCCCACTGCTTGTCGATCACGTCTGCTCCTTCGGTTCCGTGTCCCCACCAGCCTCCCGCCCCGGCGGAGTCACGGCCAGCTCCCTCTTGCGATGTGGACGCCCGCGCCACTAGCGTCCACGATGTGGACACTGCGACGAACCCCGTCCCCGGCACTCAGGCTGTCGCGCGGGCGGCGCGGCTCCTGCGACTGGTGACGGCCGCCGGCACCGACGGCGCCACCCTGCAGGAACTCGCCGGCAGCGCCGGTCTCTCCCGCCCCACGACGCATCGCCTGCTCAGCGCCCTGCGCGTGGAGGGGCTCGTGGACCGGGACGGCGACAGCAGCCGCTGGATGCCGGGACCCGAGCTTTTCCTCATGGGATCCGTGGCCGCCGCTCGATACGACGTGACGGCCCTGGCCCGGGACATCGTGCGGTCGCTCGCCGTGAAGACCGAGGAGAGCGCCTTCTTCTCCGTCCGGCGCGCGGACGAGACGGTCTGCCTGCTGCGCGAGGAGGGCTCGTTCCCCATCCGCTCCTTCGTGCTGAGCGAGGGGGTGCGCTTCCCGCTCGGAGTGGCGAGCGCCGGCCTCGCGATCCTCGCGTTCCTCCCCGACCATGATGTGGATGCCTATCTGGAGCGCCATCCTGAGCTCGTCGAGAGCTGGGGGCGCGCTCATGGCGAGCGCCCGCTGCGGAAGCGCCTCGCCGAGACGAAGGAACGCGGATTCGCCGTCAACCCCGGCCTGATCGTCGAGGGGAGCTGGGGCCTCGGCGCGGCGGTGTTCGACCGTGCAGGGCGCCCGGAGTGGGCGCTCAGCCTCACCGGTGTCGCCTTCCGCTTCGGCCCGGAGCGTCAGGCCGAGCTGGGCCGGATCCTCCTCGCCCACGCCCATCAGCTCTCGGCGAGGATCGCCCACGCCCGGCGGTGACCTCGATACATATCAGTAGGTATATACTTTCTGGTATGAATCGCTCGGAGGTCATCCCGTCACTCGTCCTGTCGGGGTACGCGCTGGGCCGCATCGCCGCCCAGGACGCAGGGAACGACGCCCCCGCGGCGCAGTGGCGGGTGCTCAGCCTGCTCGATCAGTCCGGTCCCCGCCGTGTCGGCGAGCTCGCCGCAGCAGCTCGCACCACGCAGCCCGGGATGACCCGGCTGCTCGGCACGCTCGAACGCGAGGGTCTCGTGCATCGCTCCCCCGATGCCGACGACTCCCGTGCCACCGTCGTCGCCGTGACCCGGGACGGGACGGCGGCCCTGACTGCCTGGCGCTCCGAGTTCCGGGAGACGATCGCGCCGCGGTTCGCCGACCTCGACGACGATGACTGGCACGCCCTCACCCGTGCGGCAGAGATCCTCGCCGCCCGCACCTCCGCAGACCGGACAGGAGAGATCCGTTGAACACCGCCCCCGCATCCCGCACCCCATCGGTCTGGAAGCAGCCCGCCCAGGTGTGGGCCGTCGCCTTCGCGTGCGTCGTCGCCTTCATGGGCATCGGCCTCGTCGATCCGATCCTCCCGGCGATCGCGGAGTCCCTGGAAGCGACGCCGGTCGAGACGGAGCTCCTGTTCACCAGCTACCTCCTGGTCACCGGCCTCGCGATGCTCGTCACGAGCTGGATCTCCAGCCGGATCGGCGCCAAGGCCACGCTGCTGGTCGGACTCGGACTGATCGTGGTGTTCGCCTTCCTCTGCGCGATCAGCGGCAGCGTCGACGCCGTCATCGGATTCCGGGCCGGCTGGGGTCTGGGCAACGCGCTGTTCATCTCGACCGCGCTGGCCACCATCGTCGGCGCGGCATCCGGCGGCAGCAGCGCGGCGATCGTGCTGTATGAGGCTGCTCTCGGCCTCGGCATCGCCGTGGGCCCGCTGCTCGGCGGCATCCTCGGCGAGCAGAGCTGGCGCGGACCGTTCTTCGGCGTCGTCGCCCTGATGGCCATCGCGTTCATCGCCGTCCTGGTGCTGCTGCGAGGGCCGGGCGAGAAGCGCACCCCCGTGAAGTTCTCCGCCCCCTTCACCGCTCTGCGCCGTCCCGCTCTCGCGATCCTCGCCGTGGCCGCCCTGTTCTACAACATCGGCTTCTTCGTGCTGCTGGCGTTCTCGCCGTTCCCCCTGGGCTTCGGGGCCATGGGCATCGGCCTGACGTTCTTCGGCTGGGGCGTCGCCCTCGCGGTCACCAGCGTGTGGGTCGCGCCCGTGCTGATGCGCCGGATGCCGAGGACCCACGTCATCCTCGCCGTGCTGCCGCTGCTCGCCGTCGACCTCGTCGTCGCGGGGCTGGTGGTCGCCGAACCTGCCGCTCTCGTCGTGTGCATCATCGTGGGCGGCCTGCTGCTCGGCGTCATGAACACCGTGCTGACCGAAGCCGTGATGGAGGCGACCGACCTCCCCCGCTCCGTCGCCTCCTCGGCCTACTCCGCGGTCCGCTTCCTCGGCGGCGCGATGGCCCCGCCGATCGCGGCGCTCCTGTGGCACCTGTTCAGCGCGACCGTGCCGTACCTCTTCGCCGCCGCCGCCGTCCTTCTGGCAGCACTGACGATCCTCCTCGGCCGGAAGGTCCTCGCGCACATCGACGACGAACCTGCCGACGCGACCGCGGAGGACGCGGCGGCGATCCTCGTCGGTGACGCCGGCTGACACGCTCGACTACCGTGGGGGCATGAGCGACCCCTCTTCCCTCCCCGAGCGCAGCCGACGGGTGCAGGAGCACCTCCTTGCGGCCGGTGTCGAGACCGAGATCCGGGTCCTGCCGGACTCGGCACGCACCGCTGCGGAGGCGGCCGCCGCCATCGACTGCGACGTCGCCGCGATCGCCAACAGTCTCGTCTTCCTCGCCGACGGCCGCCCCGTCCTCGTCATGACCAGCGGCGGGCACCGGGCGGATCTCGCCGTTCTCGCGCGGAGCATCGGGGCACGTGCGGTGGCCATGGCGCCACCCGCCGTCGTCCGTGAGGCCACAGGACAGGCGATCGGCGGAGTGGCGCCCGTCGGCCATCCCGCACCCCTCCCCACCTTCATCGACCGCGCCCTGCAGCAGCACGACGCGATCTGGGCCGCGGCGGGCCATCCGCACACCGTCATGCCGCTGACCTTCGCCCAGCTGTCGAGCCTCACCGCCGGCACGGTGATCAAGGTCGTCTGACCGGATGTCCGCGCCATGCCCCATGATGGAGGCGATACCGGCCGCGGTCGGGTGACCGACGACAGGGAGGCGACGACATGTGCGGACGATTCGCGAACGACGCGACGACGGACGAGCTGATCCGGGAGTTCGTCGCCGAGGGCGGCCGACCGGAGGACTGGTGGAAGTCCTGGCACGGCGCCTACTCGATCGCGCCCACCGAGAGCGCCCCCATCGTCCGGGACCGGGGTGAGGGCCGCATCCTCGAACTCGTGCGGTGGGACTGGCAGAGTCCCCCCAACCGTCCCCAGCGCGCCCCGCTGATCAATGCACGGATGGAGAAGCTCGCCGCCGGATTCTGGGCGCCGGCGTTTTCTGCGGCCCGCTGCCTCGTCCCGATGCGCGGGTACTTCGAGTGGACAGGTGAGAAGGGGCACAAGACGCCGCATTTCCTCCACGGGGACGGCCTGCTCGCCGCCGCCGGCCTCACCTGGTCGATGGATCACGAGGGCGAGAAGGTGCGCTGCTTCGTCGTCGTCACCAGGGAGGCGCGCGACGCCGGCGGCGAGGTGCACGACCGGATGCCCGCCTTCCTGACCCCCGACACGTGGGACGCCTGGCTCACACCGGAGAAGCTCACCGGGCAGACCAAGTTGGACACGCTGGCAATGCTCGATCACACCTCCGCCGACGTCGCGGCGACGCTCCGCGGCCACGTCGTGGACCGCAAGGTGAGCAACACCCGCACCGTCGACCCGTCCGATCCCACGCTTCTCGATCCGGTGGCCTGAAACGGGGAGACACGCGACGACGCACGACACCCCGGTCGGGTAGGAGAACGGGCAGAAGTGTGAAACGCTGAGCACACCCCACACCAGCGGTCATCGCGTCCGCGCCTCTTGGCACAGGTTCCCGTGGCGAGAAGGGAATCTTGCAATGGGCAAGTTCATCTACGAGAACAGCGTCAAGGTCGATATCGAAGACCGCGCTCTCACTCACATCCAGCTGGTCATGACCGCGAAGCTCCGCCGTGGCGAGCCCTTCGGCTTCACGTGGAAGGACGACGTCAGCATGGGCGGCGGCCGGACGACGGTCTGGATCCATGCCGGCAGCTCGCTCGTGTACAAGTACCACGGCAGCCGTCAGCCCAGCGTGAACCGCGCCTGGATCGAGGCTCTCGCATTCACGGCGAACGCCCCGAGCGGGCTGTATCTCGTCCCCGAGCCCGCGGAGCAGCAGCAGCCGGATGAGCGCGAGAGCGCTCTCACGCGCTCCTAACACGCCGACGGAGCGGGTTCAACCCCCCTTCGTATCGGTCCTGTCCCTTCGTACCGTGGAGCCATGGGGAACCATACGGGAATGACGACGACGCACATCGAGATCGATGGGCACGACTTCCTCCTGCCTCGCAGCACGGACGTCGCGGACCTCATGTCTCGGATCGAAGCGGCCGCCCGCTCGCAACCGACCTTCGTCGACTTGGCGACGGGCGATGCGCTGACGAGCGTGCTCATCACCGCCCAATCCCGGGTGGTCGTCTACCTCATCCGCGAGGACACGGGGCAGGATGCCCCCATCGACGCCCGTTCGACGCTCGACTGGGATCTCTGAGGAGCACGGCCCGCTCGTAGACTGGACCGATGCTCGTCGCTCTCATCCGCCCCCGAGGATCCATGACCATCGACGTCACCGGGACATCCCTCGAAGACGTCCACACGCAGCTCGATGCTCATCGCGAGCCGGGCTACGCGCTCACGTCCGCCCCGGTGCGCATGCTCAAGGGCGAGGCGAAGATGGAGGCGACGGGAACGTTCCATCGCATCGACGGCGTCGAGCAGATCGAGGCCGACGACATGGCAGGCATCGAGGCCAAAGTGCCCGAGGGCTGGCAGTTGCTGTCGGTCCGTCGCGCCTGACGCGCGACCCGCCCACCCGAGCGCACGTTTCCCACCCTCTCGCGCAGGTCGACCCGCACGCACCGTGCGGGCTCGAAAAGGCTCCTGCCCTAGCCTGCAGAGGTGCGGTTTCGATCCCGCTAAGAGCACCCTGGCGGCCGGCATGGACGCGACCGTGGATGCAGCGAGCGTCTCGTTCGTACAGACAAAAGAAAGAGCCTCGGAGATGGCGAGATCTCTGAGGCTTGTTCCGTGCACCCCCAGGGACTTGAACCCTGAACCCACTGATTAAGAGTCAGTTGCTCTGCCGATTGAGCTAGAGGTGCGTGGCCCGGGATAACCCCGACCGAGGAATTACATTACCAGCGGTTGGCGCCGAGACGAAATCCACGGCGACCCGGGCGTGGCTCGGGCGTTTCGCCCGCCGATCCTGGCCGATGGTCTCTGCGGCTGCGTCGATGACGGCGACTATTCTGAGAGCGTGACCGCCACTTCCGACGCCGCTGACCTGCGCGCCGATCTCCAGCTCGCCCTTCGCCTCGCCGACGCCGCGGACGCGCAGTCGCTCCCCCGGTTCGACGCTGCCGATCTGGTGATCTCCACGAAGGCGGATCACTCCCACGTGACCGACGCCGACCTCGCCACGGAGCGCGCGATCCGCCGACTCCTCGAGGAGGAACGTCCCGACGACGGCATCTTCGGCGAGGAGTTCGGCGCCCAGGGCAGCACCGCGCGGCAGTGGATCATCGATCCGATCGACGGCACGGCGAACTTCCTCCGGGGCGTCCCGCTGTGGGGCACGATGATCGCTCTCGCGATCGACGGTGTGCCACGGGTCGGCGTGGTCAGCATGCCGGCGCTCGGTCGACGGTGGTGGGCGGCGACGGGACACGGCGCCTGGACCGTCGATGACCGCACGGAGCGACGCCTCGCCACCTCCTCCGTCTCGGCGCTGGATGAGGCCAGCGTGAGTTTCCAGAGCATCGCCCAGTGGCGCGACGCCGGGCAGCTGGACGCCCTGCTGCGTCTGAGCGAGCACGTCTGGCGCGATCGGGCGTACGGCGATGTCTATGCGTACATGCTCCTGGCGGAGGGACGATTGGAAGCCGTCGCCGAGTTCGATGTGAAGGAATACGACATCGCCGCCGCCGTGGCCATCGTCAACGAGGCGGGTGGGCGCATGACGGCTTTCGACGGTTCCGAGACGATCTCGGCGCGCTCGACGCTCGCCACCAACGGCATCCTTCACGACGACTTCCTCCGTCTTCTGCACGACTGATACCTCCGAGGCACCATGAACTCCCGACGACTCGCGGCTCTGACCGGCCTCGTACTGATCGGGGCGCTCCTCACGGCGTGTACTGACGGCGGCACACCCGACCCGTCGCCCTCGCCGGAGCCCACATCCGCCGCGGGTGACGCCGCGGCGACGCCGGCGGCCACGGATGAGCTGACGTGCGAGTCGATGATCTCGGAGGGCACGGTCGCCGCCCTCACCGAAGCCGGGTGGACCGCCGAGCCGCGGGAATTCCGCGTCGGCGGCGTCGAGCTCTCGGAGGGACTCCTGTGCTTCTGGGCGGACTTCACCGTCCCGTCCGATCACGGTCAGATGTACGGCTGGTCTGCGCTCTCCCCCGCCGACGCCGAACGGGCGCGGGAGGGCCTCGAGGACGAGGGCTGGCGGAGCGAGGAGAGCGCCCAGGGCGTCTACGTCACGGAGGATCCTCAGTACGCGATGAGCACCGACGAGGACGGCTACGGCATGACGTACCTCTTCGGCGACGGCTGGGTGAAGGTCGCCGACACCAAACAGGGGCTGCTTCTGGTCGAAGGCCGGGACTGAGCAGCGCATCATCCCGACGACGTTGTCAAGCGTCTGGGCTCCTCTCCGCGGAGAGAGCATGCTGGAGGTATTCGTCGAGGAAAGGAACGCGCATGGCTAACGACAGCGACCGCAACGACATCAGCACCGAGCCCTCCCCCGGCCCGGAGGAGAACGACAACCTCGGCGCCGAGGACAACAAGGGCGAGCCGCGAACGGTTCCGCCCACGGATGGGTCCGACGATGACGGGGACGACGTCCTCGCGGAGGATCCGGACCGCTCGCACTGAGCCTGTCGAACACAGGAGCCCCGCCTCATGACGAGGCGGGGCTCCTGTCGTCTCGTCCGGGCGTCGACCCCTGGACGATCTCGTCGACGAGGTGGATCCCCCCAGTCGAGTTGGCCGACTGCATCAGATCCTCGATCCACTGCGGATTCAGTTTCGGCGGCTCCCGACCTTCGAACGTGAAGCGCAGCGGGATCGCCGGATGCAGCCAGATCGTAGAGCGACCGTAGGCCTCTCCCTCGGGGTGGGTCCAGGACACCGTGAAGCTCTCGTTGCGTCGGAGCTTCGTCGCGATCACGACCTTGAGGTGCGCGAGCGCTCGGTCTTCGATGTGGAGCTGGCTCGTGCCGTCGTACATGATGAACCCCATGTGCGAATCGTAGGCCCGCGTTCCATCCGTCACCAGAGGCAGTCAGGTCCTCTGGAGTTCATGGCCGCCGGGATCTGAGCGCGAGCATGTCTGTATGAGCGCCCACCGCTGAGTGACGTCCCCCGAAGAGGGGACAGACGGCTCCTGGCATACGTCGATACTCTGGCCGGATCAGGGGACTCGTGCGAGATGCGAGAGGTGCGAGCGTCGATGGCCGGTCACGCCGATCATCGCCCGGCGCTCATGATCGGAAGGACTTCTCATGACGATCGATGTCGTTGCGGAGCCGCTGGTGGCAGCAGTCCGCGAGGCGTGGGCCAGGGCGCGGGGAACGATCCTCATGCCCTCGGGATTCCAGCTGACGGAGGTGACGGTCGATGCCGGATCGTTGACTGCTCAGGTGGCCGACCCCGCCGGCTCGCGATTCGGCATGCGCGTGGCGCTTCCGAATGCCGCGCGGTGGGAGGGTCGTGTCCAGGGCGGAGAGGGGACATCAGAGCACTGGGCGCTGTGGAGCGTCATCGTCCCCCTCATGGAGGAGCTGGAGACGGACGCCGCGCACCGCTTCCCTCCGGACGCCGACGGCGTCCGCTGGGTGGCCTCATAGGAGAAGCCCCGGTGTCCCGGACGAGAGTCCGAGCCACCGGGGCTTCTTTCTGGTGACAGCGACCTGGTGCCTCCAAGAATCGCTTTTGCTGTGTCTCATGTCTCATCTAGACGAAGAATTGCGATGAACGAGATCCTCCGCTGAGACACTTCCGTCTGGCCTGCCGGTGACGCTGCAAGGAGCCTACTCAAAGACCTTCACGGCATGGCGGGGATGCTCAGAAATCTCCCGTCGCCCCAGAAGCTTCGCCAGTGTGCTGCGAATATCGTACTCTCGATCCCACACCAACGCGACGAGGTCGTCGTGCTGTGCGATGGGTCGCACGAGGTCAAGCACATCCCCTTCAAACGAGTGATACGGCGAAGCGATCCGAAGCACCTCGTCTTTGAACCGTTCGTACTCTGCCCGCGACCTGAAGTGCACGGAAAACTTGGAGTCGACGCGCTCGCCAGTCGACACCGTCCACCGTTCCGCAAGAGTCGCAAGCAACTGTTCGACCTCATCGCTGTCAGTGGTCGGTAAGATCAATCTACTTCCGGTCGATACTCGAGCCGAGTCCACGGGCAGACTCGAGTCCCAAAGCACCGACACCTGCCGTTCGAATTCGATCTCGCGTAGCGCAAAATCGTCGAGTTCGACAAAGCTCATGCTGAGGTATCGGCGAACATTTTGGGCGATCCATAGGATCGGCGCGTCCGACAGATTGAAGCGCAGAGGACCACCTTCCGCCACTTCGCGTTGGACTTCTGAAATGATCTCCTCGCAATGATAAGCCTTGCAGAAACGGAAAAGCTGCGCTGAGCGTGAAGGCAGTCCCTCCCAGATAGATCGCCGCGGTAACGGATACTCCGATAGCAGCGACTCGAATTCACGTTGCAAGCGATCTTTTTCAACGGACGAGATCTCGTGCAGTTTGGACATCGGCTCAAATCCGATGCTCTCGTTGTCAAAAACACGCTTGGCAATACTGTAGATTCTCGACTGGGCACACATGTTGAACAATTCTGAAGTGACCATGTATGAGATCTCGCAGTGATAGTTCGGGTTATATCGATTGAGATCTTCGACGGGCGACCGTTCTAAGATGTACCTTGCCGAAAGAACGTCTCTAGCGGCTTGACTGAGGAGCCCGGGATACTCCGTCCTGTGACGCTTTCGCAAACTCTTGCTCGGTCGAATTTCTTCGGCGAGATCCTCGGTCTCGTCGCGAATTTGCCCTCGGAGTATCAGAAGTGAGTCGCGCGCCGCTTCGATGCCTATTCTTTGCGTTTCGTCCTGCAGCGTCATTCTCTGGGTCAAGAGGTCAATGTCAGATAGGAAGGGGTAGTCATCGGCGATCCGCTTGGACCTAGCTCCTTGGGGATTTTGCTTGGTGAAGAGCTCCGTGATGATAAGGCCGAGGGCAAATATGTCCGCTGGTTTACCGACACTATCGGGATCACGCCGAGCCATTTGCTCGGGCGCCAGGTAGTTTCGGTTTGCGAGAAGATCGCCATGCCTCGTCAGGTCCCAGTTCTTGAACCTGGCGATTCCGAAGTCTGCTAACACCGGTCGACGAGCAGCGGTGTCGACCAATATGTTCTGAGGTTTAATGTCCCGATGAACGACATCTTCACCATGCACGTATGCGAGAGCATCGCAGAGCTGGATCGCATAATCGAGAAGCACCTCGAAATCGGACTGAGCTTCGATGACGTCCTGGAGTGTAGCCTTGTAGAGGTCCATGACGTAGTAGAAGGCATCGTCGTCCTCCGACTGCGAATGGATCTTGATGACGTTTGGGTGATTCGCCCTGAGCCCGTACGCAATCTCGTTTCGGAATCGCTGGTTGCGCGTGCCACTCTTAGCGTCTTTCGCGATCCGCTTCAGTGCATACGACCGATCATCTGCTGCGGATCGCGCGCTCCAGACTTCGGCTGCGCCGCCTCGACCGAGCTCTGCTTCGAGCGTGTAGTCAATTGCGTCAACTACTTGAACCTGGCGTTTCTTCACACCCTCAAGCTACTCTTAGTCCCCATCTCAGGGGGGATCAGAACTCTGCAATGCCGATTGGACCCTCGGAGAAGTGTTCGCGCCGCGAGGCTACTCTTCGTCAGCGAAGGACAGGAAGCGCCCATGCCGACGTCGATGCTCATCCCAGCGCCCACGGCCCGCGAGACCCACGGGTGTTGGGCGATGTCGAGCAGTAGTCATTACAAGCTCAGTCTTCGCGCGGGAGATTCCGACGAAGAAGATACACTCAGCCTCCCGCTGTGGTCCCCAATGCGTCTCTTCTTCCGTGCCCAGCATTACGACTTTCTCGAACTCCAGCCCCTTGGACTTGTGGATGGTAAGGATGCGGACCGCGTCGACACCGGAGAGCCGGGCGAGTGCGGACTTCTCGCCTCCGGTTTCCGCGATGGCCTCCGACAACGCGTGTATTGCGTCGTCAACCGCGGTCTGCAACTCGTCCCCTCTCAGATAGGACGCCGACAAGCCCATGAGCACCGGAGCGGAAACCAAGTTCAGGAAGTCCTGAATCAGCTGTGGCCAACTCTCCGAGTCCCAGCTCTCCGCGCGCACTGTGGCGGATGCCATCGCGAGGAACTTCTTGACGTCGCGGTCGCGACGTAGAGCCGCTTCGTCGTTCTCGTCGAACAGATCGAACACTTGCATCAGATCCGCGTAGGCTCCCGGTTGCCGCGAGCTCACGACCACACGCACGAAGTTGAAGATGAGCGCGGCCGCCGGGTCCGCAACGAGCTTTTGATGTTCGCTGTCGACAAGTGCCGGGATGTCCCGAACAGCCAGCGCATCCATGAGCGGCGCCGCGTACAGGTCGGGCCATTGCCTGACGAGCACGACGATCTCTGCCACGGGCACCCCCTCGTCGATCCACTCGCTGATGAGTTCGGCCAGCGCGTCAGCTTCTTCCAGGTCGTTTCTGTAATCGAGCCGACGTATGGTGCCCTCATCACCCTGCAGCTCATCTACAGGAACCTCAGCGCCGGGCTCCATCTCGGCAATCATCCGGTTCTGCATCCGACGAAGCCTTGGCGCGGAGCGGTGGTTCTGTCGAAGCTCGAGAACCTCCGCGCCGAAATCTGCAGCGGCTTCCTCCATGATGCCTTCGACCGCGCCTGCCCACGCCATGATCCGCTGTTTTCCGTCGCCTACTGCCGTGATCTTGGCTTCCGATGACAGAAAGGCCTCCTTGACGAGGGAGTACTGCGCGCGCGTCGAGTCCTGGAACTCGTCGAGGAATACATGACTGTATGTCTGGCGAAGCGCCTGAAGAGCAAACGGGGCGCTACTCAGGACCTCCCCTCCGAACGGAACGAGATCATCGAAAGTGATCTGACGCCGCTCAATCTGCGTCTTCATTTCGATCTGATAGTCGGCGTCGAGGGCGAACTCTCCGGTCAGCGCCTCCCGATAGTTGTCGATGAGGCGCTTGGCGAACGCGTGGAAGGTGAAGCTATCGAAGCGAGTGGCGAGCTGAGCCCCTGCGCGCCGCTTGACCCGCTCGCGAAGGTTCCGCGCCGCATCGACCTTGAACGAGATCGCGAGGATTCGCCGTGGATATGCGCAGGCCCCGGTGCGGAGCAAGAAGTCAGCGCGCTGAGCCAGCAATTCAGTCTTCCCAGCTCCTGGGCCGGCCGTGACGACCACATGCCCGTCGACGGCAGTCACCGCCTTGAGCGCATTCGGCTCAAGACCGACGCCATCCGCGGGATTCCACTGCACCTCGCCGCTCACTCGGGGATCCCCTTCAGCAAGCCGCGCACTGTGGATACAAGCCGAGCAAGGACTGCAGGGAGTCCGGCCATTAGCCCGTCATCATCGAGGAGGGCTAGGGCTGAGATGTGCGCGACCGGCTTGCTACTGAGTTTGAAGTGCTGGTGGTAGCTACCGAGGAGTTCCACAGCGTTCTCAGGCAGACGGTCTACGTTAGCGCGCGACTTCCCTAGAACTGCCTTGAGCTGAGTTTCGGTGGGCTTAGCGGCGTTTCCTTCGTACGCCTCTGGGTACGACTCCATCATCATCAGATCGAGATCGACGGGATTCGAGAAGAACACATGTTCTGCTTCGAGACGCGCGATTGGTGAGTTCCCCGACGGATACTCCTTTTGTTCGTATGCGGGGAAGTCCTTATCTGCGTTCCACGCCGGTATGTAGTCCAGATGCTTTTGCGAGAACGTCTTCGGACGCACCTTGTTGACCTGTTTGAGCGCGTAGGTCACCCGCCCCCACCCTCCCTGATAGCGGGCGCAGTCGAGGTCGAGCAGCGTGACGTAGGGGATGTCGAGACCGTCCAACAGCCGCCAGAAGTGATTGACGTGCCTGCCTCCGAGCGGGACTACGGTGACGGAAGCATCATCTTCAGCGATGCCTGCGGCTGCAAGAATCCGTGGGAGCACGATCTGCTCGCTGTCCCCTTCCCCGAGCACAACCAGACGGGCGAAGTAGAGCTCTGGATACGCTTCAACCGCCTCTCGAACAAATTTCGCGGCCTCGCTGTCGTTCTCCGGCATGATGATGCTACGAACGGTTGTCTCGCGCCGGTTGTTGAGCCGGAGATAGCGGATCGACTCGGGTCGCGTTCGGCGGAGCATCGCTGGCGCGTGGGTCGCAACAACGCCCTGGGCATCGCCGAACCCGCAGGCGGCTCGAATACTCCGCATAATGCGGCCGAGGTACTGCGGGGCGAGGCTGTTCTCCGGCTCTTCAATCGCAAAGATCGTGTGCACCGGCGGACGGAGGCGATTGACGTCGACGGATGCGTCCTCTCCTTGCAGCACCTTGCGTCCCACAGCCTGCCACGCCAGCACGAGCGAGATGTAGAGCAGTGATTTCTGGCCGTCACTGAGGCGTTCAAACTGCAGGGAGTCTGCGCCATGGCCCGGAGTGAATCGAAGAGTCAGCTGACGCAGCGCGCTCTCGATGTCTTTGGACCCAAAAGCCAGCGCAGGGTCCTTGAAGAAGTCGCCACGATGCAGCTTGACCCAGTCTTTAGCCAGTTGAACTCCGATGCTGGCAACGGCGGCGTTACCGGCAAGAGTGTCCGTAATGCGCTCGGTGAGTTCTGCGAGCAGTTCCTTTTCCGCCGTCCAGGTCGCAGCCCGGAGTGTGCGCCCTAGGAGAGAAGCGGAGGCATATGAGATCTGCTCGGATGGGTCGCGCCTTGCGGGGAGGTAATGCACTTCGATGTGGGCGCGGTCGGCCCTCGACATGCGCGCAGTTCGCAACGGAACGCCATCTTCGTCCGCGTCGAGCACGTAGTCGATCTGTTCGACAACGGTGCCGTCAGGCTCCAGCGTCGCCGTCAACCTGATCCGCATCGACGGCGGGCCATCGGCAGTGAGTAGAGACATGTGCGCGAAGAACGGCGGCACTGCGGGCCGGACTTCTTCGTCGCCGGCTTCGGGGAACTCGAAGTCAGCTTCGATCCACAGCGTTGGCGGATCGACCTCCTCGGCGTCAGGCTTGGCCATTGGTACATGAAAGTCGAGCGCCTCGACCCGTCGTTGAGCGGCGATGGGCGAGAAGAGCCGCGAAAGTGCTTCGAGGACAGTCGTCTTCCCAGCCCCATTGGGTCCGAGAACGTAAGTAATCGTCTCAAACGAGATCTCTCTTGGCGTTGGCCCGAAGGCCTGGAAGTTCGAAAGCCGAACATTCTTCAGGTGCACCGCATCCCCCTGCATTTGTGTTGCTGTCGTCGAAACCGTATCGCGGAGTGGAATCACGGTAGCCCTATCGAGCGGCGCGGCAAACAATGGCGTGTCCTGTCCCGTATGCAAGCAGTCAGATTCCTCGATAGCGCGCGCATGGCGCGGCGCGACCGCAACGCGTCTGCGACCGTCACCGTCACCGTCACACGGATGCGTTACGCGCCGTGGCCACTCAAACCGCTCTGACTTGCCGAGAAGAAGTGCTGCTGGCCCGCCATCGACAAGATGAGTGTGTGGACCACGAATGCGCCGCCATCGGGAGACGGCTTCGAACGCTTAGCTCAACGTCTTGCGATGACGGCCTTCGGCAACCATGTCAAGCCCACCCGCCTCTGTGGTGACCGCTGGCGAAAGTTGTACTTGGACGACCCGGTCGGGTACGACGGCCCAGCGACGATGAGGCTCAGCCTCCCCCGGTGGGAAACTGATTGTCGGCAGCCCACTTGGGCATGTCGCGCCGCGTTACCTTCCGGGTAGCCGACACGGCAGTTCGGCAAGGGGGGCATCAGCGATAGAAGGCGTGTCCTCCGTGCTCGGGTAGCCATCGCTTGTTCCAACGTCGCGATTCTGCCGAGGAAGCACGTCATCCGACGAGCGAACTACCGGGTCGTGACGTCCGGCTGGTTCGCCGGAAGGAGCTCCTCCAGCCGAACATCCAGCACCTGCGCCAGCGCCACGATGGTCCGCAGGGAAGGATTGGCCGGGGAACCCGTCTGACCTTCACCTGCTTCATACCGTTGAACCGTGAAGCGCGTGAGTCCCGCGCGAAACGCGAGCGCCTCCTGGGAAAGGTCCTTCTCCACTCGGAAGCGGCGAATCTGGCGGCCGAGTTCGACGGCAAACTCACGCCATCCTTCGCTCGCGCCTGCTGTCTTCCGAACCACCAACCAAGCCTTACGAGAAAGGCGCGGGTGTATAGCCTTTCTCATGTGGCATAATTTCCACAGCCATACGAAACATTCACTCCATCGACAGGCGCTCCGCGCGTCTCGACCTGCACGTGTGCCGCTGCGCATCGGCTCCGGGTCGCCTCGATGCGTAGGTCCCGTTCAGGTCGACCCTGATTGTTGAGTAGCAGTGACTGATCCCCGACCGATCTGGTGGAGTGCCACGGAGGTCGAAGCTCCCGATGCTTGGATTGAGGCGTTCAACGCGCTCACCGCCGATGAGCGGTCAGATGAGTTGGGGCTCGCCGCCGCCATCTTCATCGCGCGCGTCCGGCGCCGCACCGGACGCGGCCCGACCTTCTCGGAGGTCTTCTCTGAGTTGTTTCGAGACGATCCGCTGCACCCTGAGTGGCCGACCGGCCTTACCTATCCCGTTCGCGCCACCATCCACCACGCGTTCCGCCTCCACGTCGCCATTCAATGGAAGCGAGGTGGATGGATCAGCTGGGATCCAGGGGTGGAGCGCAGCCTCAGAGTCGGACCCACCTTCAGGGAACGGTCACGAGCGCGCCAGGCCGCGAGGTCGCGATGTCGCGATGAGACTCGCCCACCACAAGCCGCGGGTTGGAGCTAAATCGTGCGGACACCACCACCGCTAAAGGCCCTCGAGATCGCATCGATTATTGCGCTGCCTGACCAGCGCGTCGCTGTGGTCGGTGACGTCCACGGCAACTTCCGATGGCTGGATATCGTCGCCAGGGCGGTCCAGGAGCTCGCACCGGAGGTCACCACCATGCTGCAGCTCGGCGACTGGGCGATGGATCCCGACACCACCGACGAGGCCCTCGACGGAACAGCTATCGAACGCATCTATGTGACGCTCGGCAACCACGAGAATTGGGGCCAGATAACCCCGCTGCTTGATGCCCACCCCGGCGCCGCCGTTCGGGTTTCGAAGATCACGTGGTTGCTGCCGAGACCTGGCCGTCTGACCATCGGCGGACGCAGTGTGCTGTCGCTAGGGGGCGCAGTGTCCGTCGACAGGGCGTGGCGGCAGGAAGGCGTTAGCTATTGGAAGGACGAGGAGATCACCAGCGAGCATGTGAAGTCGGCCATCGCCGGCGGTCCAGCGGAAGTCATGCTCACGCACGAGCCGCCTGCTGGGACACCTGTCCGCTCTGTGCAGGAGATCCTGCGGACCAACCCCATGGGCTTCCCTGACGACGCTCTCCGGGACTCAGCCAATTCCCGCGCACGAGTCGCGAAGGTTTGGAACATCGTCTACCCGGAGTTACTGATTCACGGGCACATGCATGCGCCAGGGGGCGGGCAGACCGAGTACGGGTTACGTGTGGCGAGCCTCGGTCAGGACGGGCAACAGGGGAACCTGGGAATCCTCGACATGCGCACGCTGCGCATCGAGACGCCGTCGCTGCGTCAGATTCGGGAAGCGGCAGGGTGATGACCGACTTGAACCCCTGGGCCCAGATCATCGGTCCCTGTTACACAGCGGCGTCCATCGCCCGCGCTCTCGGCTGGACCCCAGATCGAGTGACTGCGGCCGTTGAATCCCTCTCGCTCCTCGAGCTTGAGACAGACGACAACGTGCTCCTCTACCCCGCCTTTCAGATCGATGACGGGCGAATTATCGAGGGGATCAGCGAAGTCATTCGCGTGCTGAGCACGGGGACGAGGTCGACATGGACGTGGGCACAGTGGCTTAACTCGCGAGTCGATGATGAGACCGGCGAGGAAGCCGCCAGCGCCATCGAACAGCTCCGTGCCGGACATATCGAGGATATGCTCCGCGATGCCCGGCACGCTGCCGCAGCATGGAGCAGTTAAGACCTCCTGTCGCTAAGAGATCTCGGGCTTCGGCATCGAAGACGTCACCCCGACAGAGATCCTCATTGGCGGCATTGGTCCGGGAGCGTCGCTCCCGGACCAATGGATCAGACCGCCACGTCGCCGACGAGATTGACCCTGATGCCGATCCCTTCGAAGAAGGCGGCCTTCGCGATGAGCGCCTTATGGGCGGTTTCGGCGTCGGGCGCGTAGACGGTCTGCGCGCGCAAGCGCAGGTGATGCTTATCCGATTCACGCCCATCCCGTCCCAACAACGGGCAACTTCACGTTGAGCGGAGCCGCACTCGCGATGAGCGCCTATCCCGCCCGCAGTCGGGGCAGGACTGGGCGAGTCCCTTCGAGTAGCAGAGCGAGACCACCGCAGAGCGTGACAGCATCCACGTCGAGAGTTGCTCAGGCGTCGTGCGAGGCTACCGGAACTGATATCGAGCGCTCGAACGCACTCACCAACTCGGCAGACAGCCTGCCTCGCACACCGACCGCGTACCCGTTTGCGAGCCCCCACGCCCGAATCTCGCCCGGCGACGTGGTCGGTGATGCCGATGCGGTTATGCCCGCGTGAGCCGGTTCCTCACGCGGATCAGGGCGCGTGGCCTTCGGGGACGCGGCGACCGCCGGTTGAAGGTGCTTCAACAGCGTCGAGTATGTCTGCGGGTCGATGATACGTGTCCCGAGTTCGTGGGCTCGTTCGAGCTTCCCACCAGCGAAAGAGCCGTCGGTCACCACCATGGCTGTCAGACCGGACACGGTTCCGAGGACACGTACACCCAGCGTTCGAGAGCGTTCCTCCAAGCGGGATCGTTCCCGTTCGCGTTCGACGAACCCTGTGAACACCACCCTGTCTCCCACGCGCAGAGGATCGCCGTGCTCCCAGTTCCTGGGCAGCGCGCCCAGCCCAGCGCTCAGACGTGCAGCCCGGGCAGCATCCGCCTCGGCGATGAGGCTCGGTACGAGCTTGGCGGGTAACCGCAGTGCGGTGGCGATGGCCTCCAACTGTGCGCGCTCATCTCGCGCGACGCGGCCATCGTCGAGTGCGGAGTGCGCGAGCGCCAACAGGAGGGCCGCGTGCGCGGCGGCGACGTCAGTGTCGCTGAGTTCGTACATCTCGACGAGGTCCTGCAGCGCGGCCGCTTCGTCGTCCGAGATGACTCCGTCTTCGAGGGCATCGAGGACTGTCTCGACGTACGTTAAGGAGCCCACTGGAGCGCCCTCGTCGAGCACCTCCGCGAGGCTGAGCTTCGTCAGTTGCGCGATGAGTGCGGGCTGCTGTGGCGCGGTTCGGGTCACGCGACTACGCCGCGCGGTACGAGGCAGCGACTCGTCCGGCAAGAACGCCGACGGGGCGCGGCTGGGGGCTGTCGGCCAGACGACACCCCGCGCTTCATTCGGCACGGAAAGAAGCGACGGATGCGGGAGCATGCGCCCCTGCATCTGGAGATAGTGGCGGAGGAGGCCCGCCGTCGCGCGCGCATCTCCGAGCGCGGAATGAGCGCCGTGCAAAGGAATCTGAGCACTCCAGCAACAGTCGATGAGACGACGTCGCTCGAGGTGGGGAAGGTAGTGATGACTGCCGTCGAGCGTGCAGAACGCCGGCAGCCACGGAACATCCCACCCGGCGCGGCGGAACTCCGCGCGGAGAAAGGAGAGGTCGAAGCGTGCATTGTGTGCGGCGATAGGCAGGCCCGAGATGTAGGGAATGATTGAGGTCGCAACATCGCGAAACAGTGGAGCACGTACTACATCAGCTTGAGTGATCCCGTGGATGTGAGTCGCCCCCACCGGACCCTCGGGGTTGAAGCGTGTGGACCATTCATCCACGACCTGGCCTTGGTGATCTACGCGAACGACCGCTAGTTCGAGCACGCGGTCCCTGTTCGGAGACAAGCCAGTCGTCTCGACGTCGATGATGGCAAAGTAGGGCTGCGACGCGCGGGGGGAAGGAGCGGTCATCGTCGGAACCGTCACGCCCGACTTCGCGCGTCCACCAAGCAGCTTGTTGAGCCAACCCATCCCCACCCCTTGTCTCGGTCGCCAGTCACACGGCGCACGTCATCATCATGCCGGAGTTGAACGACATGGCGCGCCAACGGTGTCGCCTCCTCATGCGGGCCATCGAAGACGCCGCGCGGCTCGCTGCTGCGCCTGTGGAGGAAGTCCTGTCCGGTGCATCAGCACTAGCGTGAGCAACCCGACCGTCTGCTGCTCTAGATCGAAGATGTTCCCATCCCCTTCGAAGTTGCCGGTGTGCGCCAACGCGTTGCGTGCACGCACGAGGTTCTTCGCCCACAGGTCGACTTCGTCGATGACCGTCGCGCGCGCGAACTCGTCCGGTATCGAGGCGAGCTCAGTGAGACGCTCACGATACGTGGGTCCGTTGCGGATCTTCGCACGCAACCACAACCGTTCCTCCTCGTTATCTGCCGCTTCCAGCACTCTGTCTCGTAGCTCATCGAATCGCTGCTCGGGGATCGACATCGAGAGATTCGAGTACGCGGTCTCCAGCGACTCCGCGGCTGTCGCACTCAGCAGCAGCCGTGTCTCCGTGTAGCCGGGACGCGAGTACTGCAAGCCGAAGAACACGTTGCATGCTGTGCTCGCATCATGTCGAAGCTGAAGCCACGCTGGAACCAAATCCTCGAACGCGACGTCATCGCAGGTGAATCGAAAGCGCTCGTGGGCGGGCCCGACGCCCTCCGGCGATGCCGTGTGAATGCGCTCCCCGTATGTCTCGACCGTCTCGAAGTCGTCGGGGCCCATTCCCTCCCTGCGCAGGATGAGCAGCTCGCTGATGAGCCCGGAAGGCTCGCCAGAAGCCAACGTCATCAGGTCCGACAGGTGCAGAATTCTCTCATCGAACCCATACGCGTCCACGGGTGCGGGCGAGGTGATGAACAGGTACGGGGTGATCTCGGTCGACACGGTCTGCGTCGCGTGAGTCGTGTCCACATTGAAGTACTGCGGGATCGAACGAACCACGAACTTCCACCCGTCGAACTCGGCCTCCTCGGACTTGTACTCTCGAACGGTCGACGAGTAGGCGAAACCGTCCTGTTCGCGCCCTCGCTCAATGCCCGGGGCAGACAAGAACGTCGGCAGATTCTCCAGCTGCACGCGAGCACTGGTGAACACCGGCTCGTCGGGCAAGAAGTGTGCGCCGATGAAACAGCGGCTGATGTGGAGCCGTTGGAAGTGCTCGCCTCCGCCCATCCCGCCGCGCGTGTGCAGCACGAACGCCCGTAAAAGCGTTACGGGCTTACCTTCCGCGTCACCGTGAATAGCCGCGATGGTGTCTCCGAGGTCCACGAGACCACCGCCCAACTCCAGTCGGGTCTCACCGTTGGTTTTTACCGTCAGCTTGCCCGCCACCACAGTCTGAGGCGACTCAGCCACCCACCATCGGCCGTGAAGTTCGTGTGCGACGTCTCCCATGAGTCATAGTGTGCTCTATCCGAGGGCAACCGACCCCTAAACCCCAGTGCGCCCCATCTCGATTCAGTCGTAGGTGTGGTGGACGTGCCAACCGTCGGCATCCTGGAAGACGTCGAAAACCAATGACTGGCAGTCGCTGTCGGTCGCCTGGAACCGCCACCCGTAGAGTCCACGGCTCTCCTCGAACGGCGCCGCCCAGATCGAGTCGCGCAGCCGTGTGGGGGTGTCGGTGACACGCCATCGTCGGCCTGCGAAGACCATCCTCGTCGGAATGTCGTTGACCATCCATAGGGTCGCAGGCGGATGGGCTGTCGCGGATCGCATAGATCGAGGATAGAACATATGTTCGAATCTTGCTAGTCTGAGTTTTGGCCGGAGGAGGGTGCCGGTATGGGATCGAGTAAGCGGCTGGCCGCCCACTACGACATGAGGGCACAGCATCGTGAGGTCCTCGCCGCCGCACGTGTCGGGCCCCTCCAATCGCTCACCGAACGCGAAGTTGCGCTGCGCGAGCAACCGCTGACCATCTACCCGCAGCCATACCGTCGTGTGCGCGCGTGGGTGCGATTCGGACCGCGGGCGATCCGGGTCGACGCCAAGCTTGCCCGCTCCACTCCATATGCCGCCGGTATCGAGTTCCGTACCGAGGAACAGATCCGCCGGTGCTGGGTGTGGGGCAACGCAGTCCAGTTCGTCGGCGAGGAGTGAAACGGTCGTTTCAGCGCGCCGGTCATTGGTTTCGTGGATCTCACGCCCGCGCATAGAGAGAGCATGACCGCACTCAACATCACCCCATTCCCCCTCTTCCTCACCCTCAACGAAGCACCGCTCTATGGCTTCGACGACCGTGACCGCGATGCCGCGACGTTCGCGGGCCGCAGAGTCGTCGGTATCGACGCGCTCGTGCCGGGCGTTCACGCCGAAGAGATCAACAAGTACTGCTCGCTTGTCGAACGCATGAATGCGGATGCCATCCGCACCGCCGGAGGTGAGCTCCGCTTCGAATACTCTGCGGCGCAGCTCGAGGTCATCCTGGACCTGGCTGAAGAGCAGGGCGTCCGCGCCTGGGACGCTGCCGCGTTCATCGCCCAGCAGGTGTTCCCTGACCTGACCATCCTCGACTCGACGAAGACACCGATCTCGACGTTCGATGCGCTCCCGAAGCACGACGGTGTCAACCAGCGCTCGTTCCACGGCGACTCGAACTTCCCGCTGAGCGTCGAGCCGCCGGCGTGGTTCCCGACGGCCGGGATGCCGAACGTGACGTTTAGCGGGCGCTAACAAGAGTGGAAACGTCCCGGGGGCGGGGTGGTCCAGCGCGCCATCCCGACAGTACTTGCACAGGAATTCGCGCTTGCATCGTCATCCGACCTGAAGCCTCAACTCGACGCTCGGGCACCGGTCCCAAATCTGCTTAGTAGCGGCGATAGCGCTCGAGCGTTTCACGGTGCGAGATCAAAGCGGCATCCAGCGTTACTCCGTCGCGCTCCAGGAGCGTCGCCCACTTGCCCTGTCCGCTTCTCTCCAAGTCACGACGGAACTGCGTCTCCGCATTGGGCATGTCTGCCAGCCATTGCCACTCCCCCACATAGTCCCCGGAGATAGCCCGGTAGCCGCGCGACCGCTGAGATTGGAGAAGCCCAAGGCGGTACTCGAAGCCGTAGAACGCAGTCTTAAAGGCATCGTCCTCGGGGAGAAGATCTGTGAAGTAGCGACGCGTGTCCAGTGAGAAGACATGACTCACCGGATACATGTAGCGAGTTTCTTCGCATCTCGGCATCGCACTGATCCAACTATCGTCCGCGATGCGCGCGTAATGGAGGAACTGTACGCAGTTCTGTGGTTCGGTGTCGCGGTAACGGTCGACGACCTCGACCTTTTCTGTGAGCGTCGGGAGGAGGTACTCGCGTCCGCGACGCGTTGACGCGATAGACAGCACCTCGAGTGCGACCAGCGCGGGAATGCGTCGCGCGCCCCGGTAGCCCTCGTTGAAGGTCTGCTCGAAAACCGCAGCGGCATCGACGAGGCGCTGCACGACGTCCTGCCACAGTTGATCATGGTGGCCGTCCGAATCGTGCCACACGCCTTCGATGAGGAGAGGTACGAGTCGTTCCATGGATCGGAATCGGTCATCCCACACGGACTGCAGATCGGCACCGGTGACGGTCTCTCCCCCGCCGGTAATCGCCTGGGTTGCGATCCCCTCTACCACTTCATCGACAACGCTCATGACGAGGTCGTGGAGGTCGATGCGGCGGACGGGGTCCGGAAGGTACTTCTTCAGACGCGCAACGGCGAGAGCGGTCGTGAGCGGCGCGGCGCTCATGCGGTCTAGCGCATCGAGATTCTCGGCAAGCTCGGTGAACAGGACATCGGCGTTGCTAGCCGAGATCATCACCCCACGGCGTCCGGCCATCAGGCGCTGCGCGTTCTCCTTTCTGGCACTGCGGGCGTCCCAGAAAAGTGGGTACCGAGAACGGGCCTCTTCCAGCGCGTGCACGAGCGCTTCATCCCATTCGGCGGACCACCCTGAGACCAGAAGTCCGTACTCCTCGAACACCTGCGAGAGAAGCCGAGTCCACTCCTCCGGATACGTTGACAGTTCGTCGGGGGTGTTGCGAGAACCGAGATCCTTGTAGTCGCCGTGCAACTTGATGACCGTGGCGGGAGCGTGAGCGAGTGGCATCATGCCGTTGACGGCCTCCGGTCGGGCGATGACCTGCGGGGACACCCCGACGACTTCGAGGGCCTGCTCCATGAGGCGGTCGAAGTTGGTCGTGATAATCACACGTACAGCACCCCGCGCCACAAGTTGGGCAATAGCCTGGTGGGCGCGACTCGGAACAAGCCGCTCCCCATCCGTCGCTTCACCTTCGAAGAACTCAGCAAGGAGCCCCTGCCGGGCCGCCGGTGTGGGCGCCAGCTGCTCGAGCAAAGTCGAGTATCCGAGCTCGCCTTCCCCATGTTCGGACCACCACGCCTCAGCGTTGGCTCGCGCCTGCGCTGCGCCTTCGTCGCCGCCTTGAAGCACTGCCGTGCGAGCGACCAGTTCGGTGACCACGCCCCATCCCGTCGGGACGCCAGCGCCGGTAGATACGCCCGATCCAAGGAGCAGCGCATAGACACCTGGCTGAGCGTGCATCGAAGTTGCGAGTGAGACGAGTGGTGGAATTCCTTGAGGCATTAGGTGTCCTTCCCGTAGCCTTTGCGGTGTTCGTGTGAGCGTGCCCGGGTGTTTGCGCCTCGGTCGTGGTACCGGCTAGCGCAGCGAGCTCAGGTCGGAGCCGATAAGGCCGAGAAGCCCTGTGGCTAGGCCGAGTACCTCAAAGCCGGCGCCAATGAGTATCGGGAGGAGTTTCGCATCCGACTTCTGACACCATCTGATACCGCCGACGACGAGAACAGCGAGTCCCGCCAGCGCGCTAAGAAACGGAAGAAGCCCGGCGTTCAGGATGACCAGCGCGATGCACACCAGCGCCGCAACGAACCCTGCGCTGAACACGACGACGATCCGGGTCGTGCGCTGCCTAGCCCATGCGAGTTCTTCCTTGAGCTGCTGCCCTTCTTGCCTCGAGGTCACAGAGTCCGCAACCGCGGAGTCGGCGAGTCTGCGCTGCTCGCTCGCCTCGTGCCGTGCGGCTTCAGCGTTGCGGAGCGCATCGGCCTCCGACTGCTTCGCCCGCTCAACGCTCAGCGCACTCTGCCGGTCTCTGCGCTGGTTCCTTCCCTCGAGAACTTCGGCCGCGATGGATGTGGCCGAGCGATTCGGATCCGCACGTAGCGCCGTGTCGAAACTGAGTTGCATGTAGCGGAGATCCGACTCCGATCCCCCACGCTCGGGAGAGATCTGCCGTGCCAGGTCCATAGCTACGTCACTAGGGAAGCGAGACGGAAGCAACCACATGGCCTCGTCGACAAGTTGACGCGCGGCTGCTCCGGCAAGGTCCACGACCTCCGCGGGAGGCACCGTCACCGAGAGAAGAGTCGACCATTGCGCCAATGAGAGTGTCAGCGAGACGGCATCGGCGCGCTCCACCGCGCGATACGCGGCCGACATGTGGCGATCCGGCGTTATCACCCATCCACCAGGCCAGGCACTGCCGTTCGCCTCTCGACGACGCCGTCGCCACATCATGGCGATGGTGTCTGCGTCTCTTTGAATAGCACTCGTCGAGCGCCCGGAGTTCGTCTGTTCTAGGTCGTTCTCGAGTGCGGCGCGACAACGCTCCACTCGCACGATGTCGTTCTCGTTGTAATGCGCGCGCACCACCACGCCGAGCTCGCTCAGGACATCCGCGATGCCCTGAGCAGCTTCCACCATCTGGTCGAGATTGGTGTACGTCCCCTCCTTGACTGCCTCGATGCAGTAGCTCGGCAGTTGCTCTTCGACTAGCGAGGCGTACCACTCGGCGCGGACCCCGCGGTCATGGGCTTCGTGGAGGCTCTCCTTGATTCGTGGGATCTCGCGCTCCATCAACGATTCCAGCTCTTCGATGGTGTGGTCCGCTACGACAACGTCCCATCCAGCAGCCACCGCCGCACGAATGGTCGTGGCTGCAGGATTGCTCACGCGCGCCGGGCCCACGAGATCGACGAGAACCGGTGTGTCGATGATGGCCCGCTGACCCGCTGGCGTCCCGAGACGTTCGATGACGGCGGCAGAGTCCCTCCCCGCCACGTACGAATGAAGCACGCAGCCGGTTGTGATGTGGCTGACGATCTCCGCGCCGAATGGGTCGAGGGGGTCGAGCGCGGCGATAGCGCATGCCTGCAGGAAGGACACAACATCCGGATTTGCATCGACCCGGGCTATCTCTGCGAGCACCGTCTTCTGGTGGATGCCGCGAGGCGCCAGCCGCTTCGTTACCAAGTGCTCGACCTGGCCGAGGTATGCGTCCTGCGAAGCTGTGATACCTACGACTAGCGCTCCGACAATGCGCTCGAGCCACAACTCCGCGGTCTCATGTGAGATGTCTCTGCCCGCGTCCGCGAGGGCCCGCGCGCGCAGCTCCTCCACGGCAGACGCCTTGACCGCTGCGACCCACGCAACTTGACGGTCGACGTCATCAGCACCATGAGCGGTCAAGCCCCAAAGTTCGGTTCCGTCAAGACCGTTCGTCGGATGCAGCAGATTGAGCTCCTGTCCGACCAGAAGCGCTTCTCCGACCGAGGCTTCATCCGTCCGGGCGCCCGGCCAGACCTGGCTGACGACGGCGGTGACTTCTCCTACAGATTTGTCGCCGCTGCGCAGACTGTGCGTCGCAGCAGCAAGAAGCAGATCCCTCTTCGTCGCTGCGCCCTGCGCCTTCACCAGGCTGTGCACCGCCCCTATAAGCGCGTACCCACCATCCAGCAGCGCATCGGTCGATGCGGCGTAGTCGTCCTCGATCACTGCGTCATTCATCGTTGGCCCCCCATTCATTCAACCCAGAATTCTGACGGTACTGGAACGTCGGCCCAGTTTCGTGCGAGACTCGCGGGCCCCCGCGCACCGCGGATCTGACGTCGTGTCGATGATGCTTCGTCCCCGTATCCTGGGCACATGAATGAGCATGGCCCCTCCATTCGAGGCACTTTGCCAATCTTCGCCGCGAAGACGCATCGCCAGCCCATCTGGCACTACACCGACGCAGCCGGTTTGGTCGGGATCCTCAGCGGTACGACTCGCTCCCCCAGCAAGCCCCCCGCCGATGACGCTTCCACAAGCGCTTCATCTGTGTCATCTCAGACCGGGACACTTCGTGCAACGGCCGCCACTCTCCTAAACGACTTCAGTGAGCTGAAGTTCGGCGCAGAACGAATCCTCGATTGGTACAACGCAAAGGACAATGCGCTCGGCGGAACAATCCGCGACCACGTCGCGATCCGATACGTTCTCAGCGACCTCGTAAGTCAGCTCGCCGACCACCCAACCTTCGTATGCTGCGCGTCGACAATGCGCGATTCACTCGAGCACTGGCGCGGTTACGCAGGAGAGGGTGGATATGCCCTGAAGCTCGATCCCTGGGCCACGTACACACTGCTCGACCGACCTTCGGTGGAAACCGGATACATGGTCGAACCGGTGTGGCTGCGAGTCAGATATGAACCGGCTGAACAGGACGAACTGATCTCTTGGGTTTTCGAGCAGCTTCTCGCATCGAACTCGTTGGTTGGACGGATGGTCGCTTCGGAGGACGAACCAAGTGCGGTCGCTGTCGTCCAAGCACATCTGGCGGCCCTAGCCGCTGTTCTCAAGCACCCGGCGTTCCGGAACGAATCCGAAGTGCGGCTCGTCGTGCAGCGGCCCGCCGGTGTGTCCCCGAGCTTTCGCCCGTCTAGGCGAGGCCCCGTGCCATACCTGACGCTCGGACACGCACCGCTGGGAAATGCCCAGTCCCCCACCTTTTTCACGCCACTCCCAGTTGAGGAGGTCATCGTGGGTCCACCGAAGGGAGACGCCATGGTGCAGCGCGAGCGCGGCACGCGCATGCTCCTTGAAGCGACGGGACGTTCTAGTATCCCAGTCAATCGATCCGACATCCCGTTTCTGCCGTGAGACCCGGATTGGCCCGATCCGGGTCTCACGGCAGATATGGTGAGCGCGGTCGCTTGATGCGAACGACGGGAGCCGCGGACTCGTCGGGCTGAACAGCGAGCCACAACGCATAGATCGTCTGCAGATGAATCGCCCGTTCATCCTCCAGAGCCTTCACGCGCGCTCTGCTTTCCTCCAACTCGTCGTCAGTCGTTCGCTGCTTCATCCCGTCGACTGACAGACCGCCGGTCTCGCCTTGTAGAGCACTGAATCGCTCATTGATGGCGTATCGTGTCGGTTCTCGCAGGTCCTGAGCGAACGCGCGCGCGACCGTCGCGTGGGAGAGAGCAGCAATGTTCTCGATCTCGCGCTTCGTCCGTCTCAACGTCGAACTTCCCGACATCTCCTCAATCGCCACGAGAATTCGCTCGAACACGTCATTACTCACTGGTGCTGGTTTGATAGCCATCTGTCAGTCTCCTTCGACAGTCCCCTGAATTTCGTTCCGCATCGCAACCCGACCTGCGCGGCCTTCCCGCATGTTCCTCTCAAAGCCAGGGTGCAGGCTGTCCGAGTCCAGCATCCGGTCGTAGCGCTCAATCTGCATATCAATCACAGGGATGTGTTTGATGTGCACGACGGCGTTGGGACAGCCGGTCGTTGCACAGATCCGGTCAGCAAGCTTGGGACCTCCCGGACCGCACGCTGCTGTCTCTTCTCGATGAGCGCAGTCATTGGTGAGGCCAAGGTGATAGTTTTCCGCCGCGCGAGAGATCAACAGTTCTGCTCGACCTGGATCCGCGACGATCTGAGCACGCAGCGCCATCAGATACTGGCCCGATGGTCCGCCGATTGCACCGTCGGAGTAGATGAGTTCCGCGACCGCTTGCTGAACGACCTTGGCACGCTCATCGTCGAGCGCAACGCTTGCAACGTGATGCCGGTCCCTCATGTAGCTTCCGGTCACCCGGAGCGATGCGTGCCCGAGCTGTATTCCTATGCCCACCTCCATGCCTGGGTAGGCAGCGGCGTACACACAGAAGGATCGTCGTAGCGATCTCGCATTGATTGCCTGACCGCGCGGTATCTGGATTGAAGCCAGGCCGAAGTCGCGGCCACGACCTGGACGTCGGTCCGGGGCGCTGTTCGCAAAGTCGACGAGTCGTCTTATGTCGCGGTGGGGGTTGTACTCGCCATCATCTCCCCCGCTCCCGGTTCGCCCGCTTCGCGCGAACAGCCGTTTGGTTTGGGTGAGCGCCTCCAGCGCCGAGACGGCGCTCTCGACCACCGTTGGAACCCACCAGGTGCGTGGACGGCCGAAAACACCCGTCCCCTTGAAGGTCATCGACTTTATCTCCGGAGCATCAGGGTGATGAAGAAGCGCTCCTCGCTTGAGAGCCTGGAGCTCGCTATCGCGCATCGCCGACAGGCTAGCAATCAGCACGTAGCACGCGCCGCGGAGCACACTTGGGAGATACTCCGCTTCATCCATGCCGACTTCCGAGAAAGGAGAATCCGGGGGGCAGGCGACAAGTCCCCCGAACTCCACCAAACCGTCGTCGACTGCTTGCTGAATGAGCCGCACAGCCGTGGGATTGTAGGCCGGGTGGGACGGTTTGAACATGCTTGAGGCCAGTCCAAGCTTGCGTTGCAAGATCGCGATGTTGGGTTGGCCGCGCTCACGCTTCTTGTTTCTGCCGAATGCAGTGATAAGAGGGATTCGCCCTCCCTTCTCAAGGAAATCCCGTATCAGAGTCCATGCATCAGCACGGCAGATCCCTCTGCCGAGGTCCCTGGATGTGGGACTTGCGCGCCACGCCGCATGCGCCTTAAGGATTGGCTCTCGGCATTCATTGATGACGTAGGTTGCAGCAGCAAGGAGCGGCTCCCACGTTTCTTCGCGTGGCAATGGCGGTGTGCGGGACTCTGCACCGACATCATCTTCCGCGACCTCTGAGGCGGTGTACCCCGCCCAGGGCACAAACGTCAGCGGATGTGGCGCAGCCGGCGCTAGGACCGCCAGCTGTTGGATGAGCGTGACGAACTTTCGCACGGAACTTGGCCCGTTTGGTTCGCCCTTCGGCCTATGATTCCCCGCGCGCAGTGCGGCGATGAAGTCGTCAGCGCTGTCCTGCGTCCACTCATTGAAGGAGGCCAGCCCGACCTTCACTCCCCATTTCGCGATGAGTGAAAAGCGCCCGACCATTCGCACCATCGCCTCAAACGGCGCCGGTTTTCTGCGAAGCACGACTCCGGCTGCGGTGGCGAAGTTGTGGTGTGGTCGCCCTTCGAAGAGTAGGAAGAGTTTGACGTCCAAGCGATACCCAGTCGGGATGTCGCGGAAGTCAAGGAACCTCTCGGCCAAACCCTGTCGACGAATTGAGAGACAGTCCCACCTGTCATCCCCGAACCTCGGACCGCTCGGCATGTCGTCGTGGACGTAGTCACCCGCCGCGACGGCAACCTTGCCCACGGCGTCGATGATCTCGTGAGTACTAATCAAGGTCTCGACCGCGCAGCCCTTGTCTCAGGCCGAGGTCGACCAACACTTCGGGTGTGTGCTGGCGCGCCTCAGCGACACTCGCTTCCGGGAACAGGGACAGTATCGTGTTGGTCGAATCGTGGATCTCACTCCACACCGAGGACCAGGTCGAGAAACTCGCTGCGGCGTCTGGAGAGGTGATCTCGTTGAACAACACAATGGCGGGCAAGTGCTCCGCGGTGATCACTGCGTTCGGACAGGTGAAGCACTTGCCCGCACGTGATACAGGGCACGCCTCCCCTTCTTTTGCATAGGGAGACTGTTCGGGGGCAATACAACCGGTGAGGCCGCCTGCAGAAGACAGCGGAACATCTGCCGATGAAACAATCGCAATGTTCTGGTTCGCTGCGTCAGTCCGTACCACCTCACCATCGACAACGACGGTGGGCCCCATGGCCCTCTTGTGCATGTCGCCGGCAGTCTGGCCCCACAGCTTGCGGAGGTGGGAACGCATGCTCGGGCTCGCCGTGTAGTTGTCGAAGAAAGTAGCCGGCGAATGCCGGTGTTGTGTCGCGAGGAAGGTGGCGGTGTTGTCGATGACGTCGCGCGCGATGGATGATTTCCTGAATCGCCTCCAGTCGTGAGGTCTCGAAATCTCTTCTTTCACGTACTTCTTCAGCCAGTCCGAGAGCGAGGGCTGGGACCAATCTGGGCGTCGAATCTCTCCTCGGGAGTTGACAGTGAGCCAGAGTGATCGCAACGAGCTTCGTTCACGGAGCGCATTCGTGCGTGAGATCAAGTCGTCGAGCAACCGGACGATCCGGGCATGACGCTTTCGAAGGAACGTCTCCTCTGTGCTCGAGTGTGCCCGCCACTTATGCATCATTACGGAGTAGCTCGTGGCGAGCCCTGCTGCAGCAAGAGCGGCAGTGTCCATGTCAGCCCCGCGCTGGTCCGTCGTCGCAGCGAGAACATCGTCCATCGTCAGCACCCGTAGCACCTCCGGGGGCTGCGCTGTCGCGAGCGACAACAGGATGTGAAGGGCAATGAGGGTATCGGGCGCGCAGCTTGTCGCCTTTTCCTCCATGGGTTTCAGTAGCTCGAGTGCCGCTCTCCGTATGTGGAAGAGTTCTCGCTTCGAGAACTCTTCCAGTGGGTGGCTGTCGGCTGGTGTCAGCCTCGTCTTCTCTGCGGTACGAGCCACGACGCTTGGATGCAGGCGCCCCGGTTGCTCGTCCTCTATCCATCGGAGTAAGGCTGACAGGTAGATCGCGAGACGGTATGGGAACTCCGTGCCTCGCTCGGCTTGGTCATCGAGTAACACGCGTTCCCATGCGTCCAGGTGTCGACGACGCAAGTCCTCAAGCCCATCGTGAAGAGGGTCGAAACCAGGCTGGCGCGCGACAATCGTGCAGAACCGGGGGATCGCGGTTCGGAGCGAGGGAAGCGCGTTGGCGTTGTGCCGGGCAAGGGCGACCCATGCGATGGCAAGTTCCTTCCCCAGTAATGGGGCGTCGAGTTGTGCGGGTATCAGTCGCAGACGTCTGACCCCGGAGGGAAGCTCATATGTAACGATGAATACCTCTTCGTCACTCATATCCTGGTGACCATTCGTACAGCCGCGTCCCGAATCACGTCAGCCACCTGGTCGGAGTACCGGTGTGCGTGTCGTAGATACAGCTCAGTGGTATCTCGTCGCGCATGACCGAGAAGCTCTTGCACAACGAGTAGTGGTTGAGTGAGATGGATGTTCGGGTCGCCAGCTGTTTCTCGGCCATGGCGCATCAGCGCGGCTAGCATTCGGACTGCAAAGGTGTGTCGGAGAACGTGCGGCGTGACACTGAGGTGAGCTGGAGGCGCGTCCTGTCTCGGGCCGAAGAGAGCCACCCGTTCGCTCGCGTCGTTGAACGTCTCGTTGAAGCGATTCTTTGACGGCCCATGGCCGCCCTGCATCACGAACAGAGCAAGCGGGTCGAGGACCCCGTCTGGTCGAATATGTACCGCACGGCGACGAAGATCATCCCCCATCTGCTCAGTGCGCATTGACACCCCGTTGACTCGGAACCTCAGTTCCTTCGCTCCCTCGACAGGCTCGACAATCGGTAGTCGTCCCTCCCTGCGAGCTTTGCGCAGCTGACGCTGCGCGCGCTGCACCAAATACTCTCGCTCGACGAGTCGATAGTGGTCGACCGCCAGTGCAAGCGCATCAGCGATCCAGATCTCGCGGGAACGACCGTTCTTCCCAACTCTCCAGAACGTGTGCACTCCGCTAGGTCCGACCGTTCGGGGAATTTCCGCGTTGAGCAGCAGAGCGGCTTCATGGCGCCGCAATCCTGTCGAGACGAGTGTGAGACCAAACGCATAGTCGCGCTCTGGGTACGCGGTGCGTGCTTCGGCCGCTGCTCCATCCGCTCTCAGACCTGCTTCCAAGAAGAAGCGCGCCTGGTCTTCCTTCAAAAATCGGATTCGTCGGACATAGGTCTCCTTCGCCTTCATTGTTAGGCGTCGCGTAGCGCCCCAACGAGCGATTGGATCGCGAGCAATCCAGCCGACCTCAAGCGCGTAGCGAAAGGCATTGCCGACGATGCTGAGCTCGTTGTTCCACGAGCTGGCCCGAAGCCGCAGCTGGCGCATGTCACTGAAGTCGAAGAGGTCCTCACGTGTGACATCTACAAGATCTGCACCCGGATCACGCTGTGCTCTCACGAACTCGATGAGGCGCCGGAGCGCGGTCGCATGTTGGCTTCGCAGAGTCGGCAGTGGATACGCACGCTGTTGAGCCGCCGCTCTTAGGTATGAATTCACGTACTTGAGTGATTCGACTTCACCACTGAGCTCTGCGAGGAATGGGGTCCGGTCGGGCACCCGAGCCTTGTCCAGGCGGCTCACGATCTCGGCGGAAAGCAAGAGCGCGTCGTTGATCCGAAGATCAACGACGCGCTCGCGGCGAACCTCGCCGAGGAGGAGCGTGTGCTCCTCCTGTTCCGGCGAGATCACATCCTCAGCTGACAACGGCTTACCTCCGAGTCATCGGTCGATGACTCGGATGATACATCCCACCTGGATCGATCTGAAGATCGATCCAATATTCGTGAGACTCTCAACTCACACGACATGTGGAGCTGGGGGGAATCGAACCCCCGTCCAACGCTGAGTCTCCACGCCTTCTCCGGGCGCAGTCTGTGGAAGCGTTCTGCTCGGCTCCGACCTTTGTCACAGACACCTAAGTCGACGAGCCCAGCCTGGGAAGAGTCCCACGTGACGTCCAGACGCCGTCACGCAGCAAGATTCCTAGATGACGCCAGGATCCGTATCGGAATCACATACGGTCTGACGGACTATCGGGCTCGCTTAGGCAGCGAGGGCGAAGTCGTTGCGCTTGGTTTCGGCAACTATTGTTTTGCAGAGAGCGTTTACGAGATAACTCTGCATCCTCGGCCCGCTTCTCGTGGATTCACAGGCGCTGTCGAAACCGATCAGCCCCGTGGTCCTTCTCTCGAAGGAGCCGCTGTCACACTGTGGAATTGTCACTCCCGGGCGACGAGCACCCGAGCATCTCAGACTACAACGTTCGCGCCTCGGCCGCCATTCCCCGCCGCCGATACCCGTCGCGTAGAGTCGGCCCATGAGCGATGTGACAGTCACCGTCCGCGGCGAACACGAGGCGCGTCTGTCGCCGGAACGGGCGACCATCCGCGTCACGGTGCGCGCAGAGGGTCCGGAGCGCGCGACCGTCGTCGACCACGTCCTGCGTCTGACCGAGCCCGTCCGCAGCAGCATCGTGGGACGTGTGGATGCCGGCACCGCCCTCGACTGGAGCAGCACGCGACTCTCGGTGCGTGCCGAGCGCCCGTGGAACGCCGAGGGGAAGCGTCTCGCCCCGGTGTACTACGCGAGCATCGACGTGACCGCGACCTTCGCGGAGGCCTCGGAGCTGTCCCTCTGGATCTCCGACATCTCCGCGTGGGACGGTGTCGAGATCGGTTGGGTCGACTGGCATCTCACCCCGGAGACCCGCGTCCGCGTGGAACGAGAGGTCGCCGCACAGGCCGTCGGCGTGGCCGTGACGAGGGCCGAGGCCTACGCCGCTGCTCTCGGTCTCGCCCAGGTGACTCCCGTGGAGATCGCTGACACCGGCCTGCTCTCCTCCACGACGCCGGCGCCGGGCGCTCCGCTCGGGAAGGCACGCGGCGCCGTCGCCTTCGCGGCCGATGCCGCCCCGGCCATGGAGTACGAGCCGCAGGACATCGTGCTCACGGCAACCGTCGAGGCGCGGTTCCTCGCTCGCTGACCCGCGCCCTCAGTTGGCGACGACGAAGGGGGCGAGGTCGGCGGCGAGGCGCTCCGACACGTGCGCGTGGACGGCGGTACCCGCCTCCTCGTGCTCGACCGACAGCAGCATCCCGGTCTCGTGGATCGCGGCGACAAGGTCTCCACGGTCGTAAGGGATCACGGCGTGGAGCTCGACCGCGGGCTTCGGTAGGGCCTCCTCGATCGCTGCACGGAGTTCGGCGATGCCCTCACCCGACCGCGACGACACGAAGTGCGCCCGCGGCTCCAGGCCGCGGAGAACCAGCCGCTCGTCTTCGGGGATCAGATCGGCCTTGTTGAAGACGACGAGCTCCGGCATGTCACGCACACCGACGTCGCCCATCACGTCACGCACGGTCTGCAGCTGTCCGGCCGGATCGGGGTGCGAGCCGTCGACCACGTGGAGGACGACGTCTGCGTCCCCGACCTCCTCCAGCGTCGAACGGAAGGCTTCGACGAGCTGGTGCGGCAGGTTGCGCACGAAGCCGACGGTGTCGGTCAGCGTGTACACGCGGCCGTCCTCGGTCTCCGAGCGCCGCACGGTCGCGTCGAGGGTGGCGAACAGCGCGTTCTCCACGAGGACGCCCGCGCTCGTCAGCGCATTGAGCAGACTGGACTTTCCGGCGTTCGTGTATCCGGCGATGGCGACAGACGGGATCGTGTTCCGCTTGCGCTCGGCGCGCTTCGCCTCACGCGCCGGGGCGAAGTCGCGGATCTGCTTGCGCAGCAGCGCCATCTTCGTCCGGATGCGTCGACGGTCGAGCTCGATCTTCGTCTCACCAGGACCGCGCGAACCCATACCGGCGCCGCCGGCGCCGACCTGTCCACCGGCCTGACGGCTCATCGATTCACCCCAACCACGCAGGCGCGGCAGCAGGTACTCGAGCTGTGCGAGCTCGACCTGGGCCTTGCCCTCCCGGCTCTTGGCATGCTGGCTGAAGATGTCGAGGATCACGGTGGTCCGGTCGATCACCTTGACCTTCACGACGTCCTCGAGCGCTCGTCGCTGGCTGGGCGCCAGCTCGGTGTCGGCGATGACGGTGTCGGCGCCGACCGCCGCGACGATGTCCTTCAACTCCTGCGCCTTGCCTCGCCCGAGGTAGGTGGCGGCATCCGGGTGCGGGCGGCGCTGCAGCACGCCGTCGAGCACGACCGCGCCCGCTGTCTCCGCGAGCGCCGCGAGTTCGCGCAGCGAATTCTCCGCGTCCTCCTGGGCACCCTGCGGGTACACCCCGACGAGCACGACGTTCTCCAGCCGGAGCTGGCGGTACTCGACCTCGGTGACGTCCTCGAGTTCGGTGGACAGACCACCCACGCGCCGCAGCGCGTGCCGATCTTCGAGGTCCCACTGTTCGCCGTCGGCCGTCGAATGCGCGGCCGTCGCTTCGTCCTGGAGTGCCTGCGCGGCGCCGAACGTGCGCACCTCGGAGCGCTTCTCTGCGTTCGCCAGCACGCGGTCGACCGTCTGGTCGTCGGTGGAGGGTGTCTTCGTCTCCGTCATCCGTTCCTGTCTCTGGTTTCCTCGCGAGCCTTAACCTTAGCCCGCGCTGTCCGGTACGCTCACCGTATGGGGTCCGACCACTATTTCACTGCGGCCCCGGCTAGCCCCGAGAACCTGCGCAAGATCCGCGTATCCCTTGCAGGCCGTGAGCTCGAAGTGACCACCGCGGGTGGTGTCTTCAGCCCGGATCGACTCGACGCCGGCACCGCAGTGCTCCTCGCCAACATGCCTCCCGTTCCTCCCGGAGGTCATCTTCTCGACCTCGGGAGCGGGTGGGGGCCGATCTCCCTGTCGATGGCACTGGCCTCGCCGCACGCGACCGTCTGGGCGGTGGACGTGAACGAGCGGGCCTTGGATCTCGTACGTCGCAACGCGGCTGCCCTTGGCCTCACCAATATCAACGCCTCCCTGCCCGAAGATGTTCCCGACGACGTGACCTTCCGCACGATCCGGTCCAATCCGCCGATCCGCGTCGGGAAGAACGAACTGCACGGGCTGCTGGAGAAGTGGATCCCGCGGCTCGACGAACGCAGCGACGCGTGGCTCGTCGTCCAGCGCAATCTCGGCGCCGACTCTCTGCAGCGCTGGATCGCTGCGACCTTCCACCCCGGTTTCAGCGTCTTCCGCACGGCGACGGGCAAGGGCTACCGCATCCTCAAGGTGAGGAAGCACGGGACGCCGCCGACGGAACCGATCGACGTCGTCTGAGCCCCCCTCACCCCTCAGACCAGATCGACTTCGCCCTGGTAGACGAGCTGAGCAGGTCCGGACAGCGCGACGTGCTCCCCGTCCTCGGCGGGGAACATCCGGACTCCGAGCGTGCCACCCGGAACCTCGACCTTCCAGTTGTCAGGCGCCTGGGCACCGGCCCAGTAGCGCACGGCGAGTGCGGTGGCGGCCACGCCCGTGCCGCAGCTCAGGGTCTCGCCGACGCCGCGTTCGAACACACGCATCCGCACGTGGCCGACGCCGTCGCGCACGAGGGGCTCGCCGGGCACCACGAACTCGACGTTCGCCCCGGCGGGCGGAGCCGGTTCCAACTCGGGCGCGCGCGTGAGTTCCAGCAGGCCGAGCTCGGCGTCGGAGGCGAGCGCCACCACGACGTGCGGGTTCCCGACGTCGATGCCCAGTCCGGGCCGGGTCACGGTCAGCCCGTCCGCGCGCACCAGCGGGTCGACGCCCGACAGGCGCCACGCGCCCAGGTCGACCTGGTAACCGCTCACGCCGCGCGTGACGTCACGGACGCCAGCCCTGGTGCCGATGGGGAGAGTACTGCCGGCCTCGATGTCGGCGAGACCGGAGCGCACGAGGTAGTGCGCGAAGACTCGGATCCCGTTGCCGCACATCTCGGCGACCGAGCCGTCCGCGTTGCGGTAGTCCATGAACCACTCGGCATCCGGCTCCTCCGCCAGGGCCGCTGCCCCCTCCGCGATCGCGGACGAACGCACGACTCGGAGAACGCCGTCGGCCCCGATGCCGAAATGGCGATCGCAGAGCACCGCGACCTGCTCCGCGGTCAGCTCCAGCTGGCCGTCGGGATCGGCGATGATGATGAAGTCGTTGCCGGTACCGTGCCCCTTGGTGAATGCGACCATGGGACCAGTCTAGGGAGCCGTCGAGCCGGCGCTCCGCCCCGCGACGCGGTAACGCCCGCAGAGGAAGCTGCGGTTGCGGGCCACCTCGATCAGATCCAGGTCGAGACGCCGGGGCAACAGTGGGGCACCGCCCCCGAGGGTCACCGGGGCGTATTGGACCCAGACCTCGTCCAGGAGGCCCGCGTCTGCGAACTGTCCTGCCACGTCTCCCCCGCCGACGACCCAGAGGTCCTTTCCTTCCGCCGCCTCGTGCATCGCGGCATGGACGTCGGGGATCGCCGCGCTCGTCACACGGACGTCCGCCCCGGTCGGCACGGCGAGCTCACGATGCGAGAGCACCCACGTGGGCTGCTCATACGCCCACCGGCCCTCCTCGTGGCGCATGACCCATTCGTACGTCGATGACCCCATCACGAGCGCCCCGATACTCTTCTCGAACGCCGGATAGGCCATGGGACCTTCCATGTCGATGTCCTGCGTCAGAAGCCAATCCAACGAATGCTCCGTCGTGGCGATGTACCCGTCAAGGCTGGACGCGGTGAAGTAATGAGTGGCCATGCGCGCATCGTCGCACGGGCCACCGACATCAGGTCAGGGCGCCAGCAGGTCGGCGACGGCCACCGGCGGCGCCATCCATTCGAGCTCCGGATAGCGCTTGAACCACGACACCTGACGACGCGCGTAGCGCCGGGTGAGTGCCTGCGTCTCAGCGATCGCCTCCTCGGCGGTGGAGCGTCCCTCCAGCTGTGCGAGCGCCTGCGCGTACCCGATGGCCCGGGGAGCCGTCGTCCCGCGCTCCAGACCCTCGTCGCGCAGCCGCGCGACCTCGGCCACGAGGCCGTGCTCCCACATCCGCCGGACACGAGCATCCAGTCGGGCGACGAGATCGGAGCGATCCACGTGCAGACCGATCAGCCGGGTGCGCGGATGCCAGAGCGTCGGCTTCTCGGGCAGTGTCGCGCCGTGCGTCGCGCTCCCCTGTTCGACGACTTCGAGAGCACGGATCACTCGTCTGCCGTTGCGCGGGTCCACCCGGGCTGCGGCTTCCGGATCGCGCGCATGCAGCCGCTGGAGGAGAGCATCGACGCCATCCCGATCCAGCTCCTGCTCGAGACGCTCGCGGATCACGGGGTCTCGAGGCGGGAAGTGGAACTCGTAGACGACACTGGACATGTAGAGTCCGGATCCGCCGACGAGGATGGCGTCGCCGCCCCCCGCGTGAATCCTCTGCACGGCCTCGCGTGCGAGCGGCTGATACCAGGCCACAGCGGCATCCTGCGTCACCTCTCGCACGTCGAAGAGATGGTGCGGAATGCCGCGTCGTTCGGAGACGGGCAGCTTGGCCGTTCCGATGTCCATGCCGCGGTAGAGCTGCATCGCATCCGCGTTGACGATCTCCGCCGGGTTGCCGCGACGCCGGAGCTCCTCCGCGAGATCGAGCGCCAGATCGCTCTTCCCGGTACCTGTCGCGCCGACGACGGCCCAGAGCCGAGGTGTGGTCACACTCCGACGCGGAGGGTCGGCAGGCCGAGGGAGACGGCGCGCGATGCCCCGTCGCTCGGAGCCGGCACGGCGCACGACTCCGCCTGTCCCCGATCCCAGGCATCTCCACCGCGCGTACGGCGGATGCGCAGCGGCGCGCCGGTCGGATCGTCGGCGAGGAGGTGGAACGGTGCGGCGTGGGTCACCCTCACGGTGACGACGTCACCCGGACGCGGCAGCTCCGAACCCGGGGTCACCTCGAAGTGCACGAGCCGGTTGTCCTGAGCTCGTCCGGTCAGTCGACGGGTCTCCGTGTCCTTCTTGCCTTCACCCGTGGAGACGAGCACCTCGACCTCCCGGCCGACCTGCTTCTGGTTCTCCTCCAACGAGATGCGCTCCTGGAGCGCGATCAGCCGGTCGTAGCGGGCCTGCACGACCTCCTTGGGCACCTGATCCGGCATGGTGGCCGCGGGGGTCCCTTCGCGGATCGAGTACTGGAAGGTGAAGGCTCCGGAGAATCGGGACTGCTCGACGACGCGCATCGTGTCCTCGAAGTCCTCCTCGGTCTCGCCGGGGAAGCCCACGATGATGTCGGTCGTGATGGCCGCGTGCGGGATGCGTTCCCGAACGCGGTCCAGGATGCCGAGGAAGCGCTCGCTGCGGTACGAGCGCCGCATCGCCTTGAGGATCCGATCGCTTCCGGACTGCAGCGGCATGTGGAGCTGCGGCATGACCGCGGGGGTCTCCGCCATCGCGTCGATCACGTCGTCGGTGAAGGCAGCGGGGTGCGGGCTCGTGAAGCGGATGCGCTCGAGGCCCTCGATCTCACCGGCGGCACGGAGAAGCTTGCCGAACGCCTGACGATCCCCGAACTCCACCCCGTAGGAGTTGACGTTCTGCCCGAGGAGGGTGACCTCGATGGCTCCGTCCTCGACGAGAAGACGGATCTCGTTGAGGATGTCGCCCGGTCGACGGTCCTTCTCCTTGCCGCGGAGACTGGGGACGATGCAGAACGTGCAGGTGTTGTTGCAGCCGACGGAGATCGACACCCAGCCGCTGTGCGCGGAGTCGCGCTTGGTGGGAAGCGTCGAGGGGAACACCTCGAGTGATTCGAGGATCTCGAGCTCCGCGTCGCCGTTGTGACGGGCGCGCTCGAGCAGACCGGGCAAGGAGCCCATGTTGTGGGTACCGAAGACCACGTCGACCCAGGGCGCCTTGTCGAGCACGGCCTGCTTGTCCATCTGCGCGAGGCAGCCGCCGACCGCGATCTGCATACCGGCCTTGCGCCGCTTCACGGCGGCCAGATGGCCGAGCGTTCCGTAGAGTTTGCCGGCAGCGTTGTCCCGCACGGCGCAGGTGTTGATGATCACCACGTCGGCCTCGGTCCCGGCGTCGGCACGGATGTAGCCGGCACTCTCCAGAGACCCTGACAGGCGCTCGGAGTCGTGCACGTTCATCTGACAACCGAACGTGCGCACTTCGTACGATCGCTGGCGCCCGTCATCGTCGACGGCCGCTGACGACGCGCTGATGATCGTCGGTTCGCTGCGGGGGATAGTCATGATGTTCCCATTGTACGAGCGTCACCGAGAGGCGACCGCGTGCGGCTGTCAGTCGGAATCCACGAACCGGACGCCGGAGACGCCGCTACCGAAAGACGCCTCCCGCAGCGCCGTCTTCGCGGCGTTCATGGCGACGGAACCGGCGTATCCGCGGCGCGACAGCTGCCCGACCAATCGCCGTAGTGCCGCGTCGGGATCGAGGCGGCTCATCGAGCGCGCTTTGGTCCGTGCGAACTCCAGCGCCCGCTCCGCGTCATCGTCCGGGAGCTCGTCGAGAGCGGCATCGATGACCTCGCGAGGGATGCCCCGCTGTGCCAGCGCCCGGGACAGCGCGATCCGGCCCTGGCCCTTGCGCTCGACCCCGGCCGTGACGAGGAGCTCGGCGAGTACCGCATCGTCGAGATAGCCTCGCCGCATGAAGTCGTCGATGACGTCTTCGATCGCGTCTGCGGCGAGCCCATGGCCCTTCAGCACCAGCCGCGCTTCGGAGACGGACAGCGATCGCGTACGGAGCTTCCGCACCAACGACTCCTCCGCCGTGGTGCGGACCTCCTCCGCGGAGGGCGCGCTCTCGCCGGCCTCTCCCCCACCGTCCGACCGGGACGTGTCACCCACTGCACGCAGCCTGGTCTTCTTCGCACCGGCGGTCCCGCGTGCGGGATGACGTGCGCTGGGAGAACCGTCGTCGTCAGCAGTCCGCTTCCCGGCTGTCGCGGGATCGTCCCAGGTCGACCGCCAGAGTCCCGCAGCGTCCGTAGACGGCGCCGACCGGCCGTGCCGACCGGGCGACGCGCCGCTCGCACCGTCATCCGCCGGGCGCTCGGCACGCGCGGGGCCGCCGAAGAGAGGGATGATGGGGGCGATCCGCTCGGAATCGCCCCCACGCTGATCACTCATCAGGCCGGGCGACGCTCGGCCAGCTCATCAGCACCCGGAGCCGCGGCCGGGCCGCCGATACCGAGCTTCTGCTTGATCTGGCTCTCGATCGCCAACGCGATGTCCGCGTTGTTGAGCAGGAACGTCCGCGCGTTCTCCTTGCCCTGGCCCAGCTGATCGCCGTCGTAGGTGTACCACGACCCGGACTTCTTGACGATGCCGTGCTCGACGCCGAAGTCGATCAGACTGCCCTCGCGGGAGATGCCGACGCCGTAGAGGATGTCGAACTCCGCCTGCTTGAAGGGCGGGGCCATCTTGTTCTTCACGACCTTGACCCTGGTGCGGTTTCCGACGGCGTCGGTTCCGTCCTTCAGCGTCTCGATACGACGGATGTCCATGCGGACCGACGCGTAGAACTTCAGCGCCTTACCACCGGCGGTGGTCTCGGGAGAACCGAAGAAGACGCCGATCTTCTCGCGCAGCTGGTTGATGAAGATCATGGTGGTGTTGGTCTGGTTCAGCCCACCGGTGAGCTTACGAAGGGCCTGCGACATGAGTCGCGCCTGCAGACCCACGTGCGAGTCACCCATCTCGCCCTCGATCTCGGCACGGGGCACGAGCGCTGCCACTGAGTCGATGACGATGAGGTCGATGGCTCCGGAGCGCACCAGCATGTCGGCGATCTCCAGCGCCTGCTCACCCGTGTCGGGCTGCGAGACGAGAAGGGCGTCGATGTCGACGCCGAGCTTCGCGGCGTAGTCGGGGTCGAGGGCGTGCTCGGCGTCGATGAACGCCGCGATGCCGCCGGCCCGCTGGGCGTTCGCGATGGCGTGCAGCGTCAGCGTCGTCTTACCCGAGGACTCCGGGCCGTAGATCTCGACGATGCGTCCACGCGGCAGACCTCCCACGCCGAGAGCGACGTCAAGGGCGATGGAGCCGGTGGGGATGACGGCCACAGGGGCGCGCTCATCGCTGCCCAGCCGCATGACCGAGCCCTTTCCGAACTGGCGGTCGATCTGAGCGAGGGCTGTCTCGAGGGACTTCTCGCGGTCGGCGGGTGATGGCATGGTGTGCTCCTTCTGCGCGTGTGCTGCCGCCTGTAGGCTGTCGCGGCTCTTCCGGCTGGAAGGAACTCTCCGACAAGGCGTATGGCTTTTCAGCCTGGCCCTCACGGTACGGCGGGCCTCCGACATTCGGTCGCAGGAGCCGGGGATCGTGGGGATCAGATCCGTCTGACCACTTGTGCAGAAGACTACGCCCGCTTCGAACAGATTTTCGACACCACGCCGGGATCGGCGTGTCGGACATCCGCACACCGGGACGTGACCGTCATCGCCCTCGCGGCTCCAGGCGTCCGACGCCATGACGGCGGGACTCCGGGACGTCCATGTCCGCGCAGAGCGCCAACCAGATGTCCCGCGGCGGCACCCCGGCGTCCAGCGCTTCGAGCGCGGTGCGCCCGTCCATCCCGGACAGCACGAGGTCGTTCACCAGAGATGATGCTCGGGCGTGGAACTCGGCATCGACGGCGCGCAGGAACTCACTGCGTCGCATAGAAGGGATCTCCGGGACTCAGCGGAGCGAGAGCTCGGGTTCCACGGACGCGACCAGGTCGTCCGGAACGACGTCCGGGAAGACCTGGATACCCTCGAGGACCGAGATGCGGTCCCCGACCTCGCGCATGATCGTGGAGATGGGGACGTCGAGCGCCTCCGCCACCGAGGCGAGGATCTCGCTCGAGGCCTCCTTCTGACCGCGCTCGACCTCACTGAGGTAACCGAGGGCGACCGAAGCCTTGCTCGCGACCTGGCGGAGCGTCCGCCCCTTCTGCAGACGGAAGTCCCTCAGCACGTCGCCGATCTCCTGTCGTACAAGAATCATCGGAACCTCCTCCGCAGTTCATGGATCGGGGTCTCCCCCGAAGAGACGGCCAGTCTAGTCCTCCTGGCTTGCACAGAATCTACCCTTGCACTCTGTGGTTTGAATGTGAGCACATCCGTATCAACATGACGCTGCACGTCCCTATTCCCGCAGTGCGGCGGCCATCACGTCGAGGGTGGCCGCGACCGTCTGCGCCCGCACCGCGTCGCGGTCGCCTTCGAAGCGGAACTGCTCGGTGCGACTCAGGGTCGGCGTCACCACTCCGATGTGGACGGTACCCACAGGCTGGCCGTCCGGGGACTCCGGTCCCGCGATCCCGGTGGTGGACATTCCGACGTCGGCCGGGCGCCCGTCGACCGCGACAGCCTCTCGCACACCGGCGGCCATCTGCCGCGCGACCTCCGCGTGCACCGGCCCGTATCGTTCCAGAAGCTCGGCATCGACCGCGAGCAGGGTGTGCTTGACCGGGGTCGCGTAGGCGACGACGCCGCCGAGAAGCACCGCTGAGGCGCCGGGGACCGCGACGAGCGCCGCAGACACCGCCCCGCCGGTGAGGGACTCCGCGACGCCGAGCGTCCAGCCCCGCCCCCGCAGAGCGGTCAGCGCCTCGGTCGGCGTCGTACCGCTCATCGGCTCTGACGGGCGCCGCGGACCTGCGCGACGATGTAGTCGATGCCGCTGACCACGGTGAGCATCAGAACGATGACCATCAGGACGGTGGTCACGACGGTCCAGGGCCCGAGACCGATGAACACATGCAACGGCAGGAGGGCCCACCCGAGAGCGACGCCCTGGAACGCTGTCTTGATCTTGCCCATCCAGGCGGCCGCCACCACGTGCTCGCTCGCGACGACCAGGCGATGGATGGTGATCCCCCACTCGCGGACGAGGATGACCGCGACGATCCACCAGGAGACCTCGCCGAGGATCGCCAGCCCTACGAATCCCGCGCCGGTGAGGAGCTTGTCCGCGATCGGATCCCACAGCTTCCCGAAGTCGCTGACGATGTCGTACCGGCGGGCGAGATAGCCGTCGACCCAGTCGGTGGAGATGGCCACGATGAAGAGGACGGCGGCGATCCAGCGCACGGTGAGGTCGGTGAGACCGTATGTCCCGCCGACGAGCAGGAGGACGAAGAACACCACGGCGAGCGGGATGCGCGCCACGGTGATCGCGTTGGGGAGCTGTCGGGGAATCGCCATCAGTCGCGTCCCGTCAGGCCCCAGGCGTCTTCGTCGCCCTCCGCTTCGACGACCGGCAGGCCGTCGTACTGCGCCTCCAGCGGATCGCGTTCGGCCGGTGGCGCTGCGGCGGCGGGCGCAGCCGGTGCCGCGGGAGCCGATGGCACGTCCTCGCCACGGAGCTTCGCCATGACCTGCGGCAGCTGCTCGGGGGTCGCGAGCACATCCCGGGCCTTCGATCCCTCCGAGGGGCCGACGACCTCTCGCGACTCGAGGAGATCCATCAGGCGTCCGGCCTTGGCGAACCCGACCCGCAGTTTGCGCTGGAGCATGGACGTCGATCCGAACTGCGAGGAGACGATGAGCTCGGCCGCCGCGAGCAGGAGCTCGAGGTCGTCGCCGATGTCCTCGTCGACCTCCTTCTTCTTCGCCGGCTCCATCGCCTCCTGGACGTCCGCGCGGTACTCGGGACGCGCCTGACGCGTGACGTGCTTGACGACCGCGTCGATCTCCTTCTCGTCGACCCACGCGCCCTGCAGGCGGAACGGCTTCGACGATCCCATAGGCGAGAACAGGGCATCACCCTGGCCGATGAGCTTGTCGGCGCCGGGGCTGTCGAGGATCACGCGGCTGTCCGTGACGCTCGTCACCGCGAACGCGAGGCGGGACGGCACGTTCGCCTTGATGAGGCCGGTGACCACGTCGACGCTCGGGCGCTGCGTGGCGAGCACCAGGTGGATGCCCGAGGCACGGGCGAGCTGCGTGATGCGGACGATCGAGTCCTCGACGTCCCGCGGCGCGACCATCATGAGGTCCGCGAGCTCGTCGACCACGACGAGGAGGTACGGGTACGGCTTGAGCACGCGCTCGCTGCCCGGGGGCACCTCCACCTCCCCCGCTCGCACGGCGCGGTTGAAGTCGTCGATGTGGCGGAAGCCGAACGACGCGAGGTCGTCGTACCGCATGTCCATCTCCTTCACGACCCACTGCAGCGCCTCTGCGGCCTTCTTCGGGTTCGTGATGATGGGGGTGATCAGGTGCGGGACACCCGCGTAGCTGGTGAGCTCCACGCGCTTCGGGTCGATGAGGACCATGCGCACGTCCGAGGGGCGGGCCCGCATGAGGAGGCTCGTGATCATCGAGTTCACGAAGCTCGACTTACCGGACCCCGTCGAGCCCGCCACCAGGAGGTGCGGCATCTTCGCGAGGTTGGCGACGACGAAGTTGCCGCCCACGTCCTTGCCGACGCCGATCGTGAGCGGGTGCGTGCTCTTCTGCGCTGCACCCGAGCGCAGCACGTCGCCGAGGGCGACCGTCTCGCGGTCGGTGTTCGGGATCTCGATGCCGATCGCACTCTTGCCGGGGATCGGTGAGAGGATGCGCACGTCGTTGGAAGCGACGGCATAGGCGAAGTTGTTGCTCAGCTGGAGGATCTTCTCCACCTTGACGCCGTGGCCGACCTCGACCTCGTACTGGGTGACCGTCGGACCGCGGGAGAAGCCGGTGACCTTGGCATCGACCTTGAACTGGTCCAGGACGCTGGTGATCTGCTCGACGATGCGGTCGTTCGCCTCGGAGCGGGCGACCGATGGCGGACCCTCGGACAGCACTCCCGGCGACGGGAGGATGTACGGGGCCACCGGCGCCTGCGGACCGCGGTCGCCGGGTCCCTCAGTGCCGAACCCGTCGAGCCCGGGGAGCTCCGGCATCTCGCCGGTGTCGGACTCATCGTCCAGCAGCGCGGTCGTCTGCTGCTCCGCGAGCGTGTCGGTGACGGAGCGGACGTCGCTCAGCACCTCGGTCGCGGCATCGTACGGGTTCGCCACCGTCACCGCCTGGTCGTACGCCGGGGTGGCCTCCGTGGTGGACAGGAGCGCCGTGATGTCGTCGGACGCGAGCGTGCCCTCGTCAGGATCTTCCTCGCGGCCGGTCTTGTTGCGCCGCCACCAGGGCAGCACGTCGGGGTCGTCGACCTTGTCGGCCTCGTCGACCGTGGCCGAGGCGTCCTTCGCCGGCTTCTCCGGGCGCTCGGCGTCGAACATCCAGGCGTAGAGGTCTCCGAGCCGCGCACCGATGCGGTTCGGCGGTGTCTTCGTGAGGACCAGGATGCTGAGGGCGGCGAGGAGCCCGAGGACGATGTAGGCGGGGATGTCGGTGAGGTACGTGAGGGGCTGCCCCACAAGCCAGCCGAGCAGACCGCCGGACTCGCTCAGCGCGGGCATGCCCTGGTTGGGGTGGGGACGGGGACCGGCGACGTGGAAGATCCCCGCGAGGGCGAGGACGAACATGCCGAAGCCGATCCCGATGCGGCCGTTGTCGTGCACCGACGACGGGTGCCGGAACAGCCAGCCCGCCAAGAGCAGCAGAAGCACGGGCATGATGAACGCCACGCGGCCCACGAAGAGGCCCACGGAGTAGGCACTGATGTTCGACGCGACCTCGTTGCCGATGAAGAACCACTCGTTGACGGCACCGAGGGCCGCCAGGATGACCAGGAGCAACGGGAATCCGTCCCTCCGGTCGTCCTTCTGCAGCGTCTCCGGTCCGAATGCGCGGAAGAGTCCGCCGACGCCGTGCGCGAGCCCGGTCCAGGCGCGCGCGGCGACAGACGGCTTGTCCGCCTCATCGATGTACTTCTTGGGGGCGGGCTGCGCCTTGGGAGCCGCCTGCCGCTTGGGGCGCGACGGCGCGCTCGTCGAGGCGCGCTCGGTCTTGGTGCTGCTCCTGGCCATGCCTCCACGGTACGACCCGCGACCGACATCTCCGCGTCACCACGCGGAATTCGCCGATACGGCGCGCGACAGCACGCCGTATCGGAGGATCAGGCCTCGATGACGAGAGGCACGATCATCGGACGGCGGCGCAGCTTCTGGTTCACCCAACGACCGATCGTCCGGCGGACGACCTGGGACAGCGCATGCGTGTCACGCACCCCGTTGCCCGACGCCTCCTTGAGCGCGGCGACGATCTTCGGCGCGACGTCGTCGAAGACCGCGTCGTCCTCCGCCACACCTCGGGCGTGGATCTCGGGACCCGAGATGATGCGTCCGGTCGTGGCGTCCACGACGACGATGACCGAGATGAAGCCCTCTTCCCCGAGGATGCGGCGGTCCTTGAGGTCGGCATCGGTGATCTCGCCGACGGTCGAGCCGTCGACGTAGACGAAGCCGAGGTCGAGCTGGCCCGCGACCTTCGCGATGCCGCCTTTGAGGTCGATCACGGTGCCGTTCGAGGCGATGATCGTGTTGTCCTCCGGCACCCCGGTGTCCTGTGCAAGCTTGGCATTGGCGATGAGGTGCCGGTACTCGCCGTGGACCGGCAGGACGTTCTTCGGCTTGAGGATGTTGTAGCAGTAGATGAGCTCACCCGCGGCGGCGTGTCCGGAGACATGCACCTTCGCGTTCGCCTTGTGCACGACGTTGGCGCCGAGCTTGGTCAAGCCGTCGATGACGCGGTAGACCGCGTTCTCGTTGCCCGGGATGAGGCTGGAGGCGAGGATGACGGTGTCGCCCTCGCTGATCTCGATCGCGTGGTCCATGTTCGCCATCCGGCTCAGCACGGCCATCGGCTCGCCCTGCGACCCTGTCGACATGTAGACGATCTGCTCGTCCGGGAGGTCGCGTGCCTTCTTGAAGTCGATCAGCACGCCCGACGGCACCTTCAGATAGCCGAGCTGCTCGGCGATCGTCATGTTCCGCACCATGCTGCGTCCGAGGAACGCGACGCGGCGCCCGTTGGCGTGTGCGGCATCGATCACCTGCTGCACGCGATGGACGTGGCTGGAGAAGCTCGCGACGATGACGCGACGCGGCGCCTTCGCGATGACCTGGTCGAGCACGGGGCCGATGGAGCGTTCCGTCGGGGTGAAACCGGGAACGTCGGCGTTGGTCGAGTCGACGAGGAACAGGTCGACGCCCTCTTCCCCGAGGCGGGCGAACGCGCGCAGGTCGGTGATCCGACCGTCCAGCGGCAGCTGGTCCATCTTGAAGTCGCCGGTGGCGAGGACCATGCCGGCAGGGGTACGGATGGCCACCGCCAAGGCGTCCGGGATGGAGTGGTTGACCGCGACGAACTCCAGGTCGAACGGACCGACCCGCTCCTCCTGACCCTCCTTCACGGTGAGGGTGAAGGCCTTGATGCGGTGCTCCTTGAGCTTCGCCTCGACCAGCGCGAGCGTGAGCCCGGAGCCGATCAGGGGGATGTCGCTCTTCAGACGCAGGAGGTAGGGCACGGCACCGATGTGGTCCTCGTGACCGTGTGTGAGCACCACGCCGACGATGTCATCGAGGCGATCACGGATCGGCTCGAAGTCCGGGAGGATCAGGTCGACCCCCGGCTGGTGCTCCTCCGGGAAGAGCACGCCGCAGTCGACGATCAGGATCTTCCCGTCGTACTCGAACATGGTCATGTTGCGACCGATCTCCCCCAGACCGCCGATCGGGATGACCCGGAGCGTTCCTTCGTCGAGAGCGGACGGTTCGGCCAGGGGAATGGACATGCTGTCTCCTCAGTCGGACACTCCACGCGTCCGTTCGTTCATGGTGACGCGGCTCAGCGCGTCGTGCCGTGCACCTTCGGCAGGGCGCCGCCCGCGGCCGCGTTGCGGTCGGGCCGGAAGTTCGAGAAGTCCGCCCCCGGCACGCCGCTGACGAGGTCGAGCTCGTCCTCGATGAGGGCGGCCTCCCACTCTTCCGGGCCGACGAGGGGAAGGCGGACGCGCGGGCTGGAGATGCGACCCAGCCCGTGCAGGATGTACTTCGCGGCGACGGTGCCGGGGACGTGCGTCATGACAGCGCGGACCAGCGGCTCCAGGCGCTTGTGCTCCGCAGTCGCCGTGGCGAGGTCGCCGCGGTTCACGGCGTCGATGATCGTGCGGTAGGGCGCGGACGCCACGTTCGCGGTCACGCCGATGAGGCCGGTCACACCGATCGACAGGTGCGGAAGCACATTCGCGTCATCACCGGAGAAGTACATGAGGTCGGTCTGATTGAGCACGCGGCTCACCTCGGAGAAGTCGCCCTTGGCGTCCTTCACCGCGAGGATGTTCGGGTGCTTGGCGAGCCGGAGGATCGTCTCGTACTTGATCGGCACACCGGTGCGCCCGGGGATGTCGTACAGGATGACCGGCAGATCGGTCGCGTCGGCGACGAGCCGGAAGTGGGTGAGGATGCCGGCCTGCGTCGGCTTGTTGTAGTACGGCGTGACGATCATGATGCCGTCGGCGCCGGCCTTCTCGCTGGCCTTGTACAGCTCGATGGCGTGCGCGGTCTCGTTCGATCCGCCGCCCGTGATGATCTTCGCCCGGCCGGCGGAGACGGACTTCCCGACCTCGACGAGCTTGAGCTTCTCGGGGTCCGTCAGGGTCGAGGTCTCGCCGGTCGTTCCCGTCACGACGATGCCGTCCGCGCCTGCGGTGATCACGTCATCGATGTGCTTCTCGACGGCGGGCCAGTCGACTTCGCCGTCGGCCGTCATCGGAGTGACGAGCGCGACGAGAACCTGTCCGAAAGGGTTGCCCGAGTGCGTCATGCGTCCAGCGTATCGGGTCGGATGCGGCTGCCGCGGACGGTGACGGGAACCGTCAGACCCGACCCCGACGCGCGACCGCCGCGGTGAGGGATCGGGGCAGCACCTTCGTCACGGCGACGACGGCCTTGTAACGCAGCGAGGGGATGGACACGGACTTCCCGCGCGCGGCGTCCCGGAGGCCTTCGCGCACGACGTCTCGGGCATCGAGCCACAGGAACGACGGCACGCCCTCCTCGCCGACCGCGAGACCCATCCGCTCGTGGAACGACGTGTGCGTGAAGCCGGGGCAGAGCGCGGTGACGCTCACGCCGTCCGGACCGTAGGCCGTGTTCGCCCAGCGGCTGAAGTCGATGAGCCAGGCCTTGCACGCGGAGTACGTCGATCGAGAGATGAAACCTGCGACCGAGGCGACGTTGATGATCCGGCCGCCCCGCCCCCGCATGGTCTGCAGGGCCGCGTGCATGAGGCGCATGGAGGCCTCGACGTGCAGGCGCAGATGCCGCACCTCGTCCTCGATGTCATTGTCGGCGAACTGCAGCGGCAGCCCGAAGCCGGCGTTGTTCACGAGCAGGTCGATCGGGTCGTCCCGGTCGCGGAGCCGAGCCGTGACGCGTTCGACGCCGTCCTCCTCGGACAGGTCGGCCGGAAGCACCTCGACGGCCACTCCCCACTCGCCGCGCAGCTCCGTCGCAAGAGCCGACAGCGACTCCTCCGAGCGGGCCACGAGCACGAGATCGGCGCGCCGACGAGCCAGCTGACGGGCGAACTCGGCTCCCAGCCCCGCGCTGGCTCCGGTGATCAGTGCGGTGGGCATCAGCGCTCGTACCTCAGGAAGCGATACCGGATACCGGTGCGGGAGGTCTGCCACTCCCCCTCATCCACTACGCGCCATCCGGTCTTGGGCGGAGCGAACGTGTCGCCGGCGACCTCGAGGTCGAGCTCGGTGACCTCGAGCCGGTCAGCGTCGGCGATCACCTGACGGAAGATCTCCGCCCCGCCGATGATCCACACCTTCTCCTGGCCGCGGACGGCCTCGGACACCGTGGCCGCACGGCGGGCGCCGTCGGCCGCCCAGTCCTGCTGGCGGGTCACGACGATGTTGTCGCGCCCGGGGAGCGGCCGGAACCGTTCCGGCAGCGAATCCCAGGTCTTCCGTCCCATGACGACAGGTGCGCCCTGCGTGGTCTCCTTGAAGTGCGCCAGGTCCTCCGGCACATACCAGGGCATACCGCCCTCAGCACCGATGACGCCTCCGGCGGCCTCGGCCCAGATGAGTCCCACCCAGGTCATACCGCCACCGCCGCCCGGATCGGTGCGTGGTGCTGGTAGTCCTCGACGACGAAGTCCTCGAACCGGTAGTCGAAGATCGAGTCCGGCTTCCGCGCGAACCGCAGGGTCGGGTACGGGTAGGCCTCTCGCGTGAGCTGCTCGCGCACCTGCTCGACGTGGTTGTCGTAGACGTGGCAGTCCCCGCCGGTCCAGACGAAGTCGCCCGGCTCCAGCCCCACCTGCTGCGCGATCATCATCGTCAGCAACGCGTAGGAGGCGATGTTGAAGGGCACGCCGAGGAACATGTCCGCGCTGCGCTGGTAGAGCTGACAGGAGAGCTTGCCGTCGGCGACGTAGAACTGGAACAGCGCGTGGCACGGTGCGAGGGCCATGTCCGGGATGTCCGCGGGGTTCCAGGCGGACACGAGAAGGCGCCGCGAGTCCGGTGACCGCCGGATCTGCTCGATGACCTCGGCCAGCTGATCGATGCTGCCGCCGTCGGGAGTCGGCCAGGACCGCCACTGGACGCCGTACACCGGGCCGAGGTCGCCGTCCTCGTCCGCCCACTCGTCCCAGATCGAGACGCCGTTCTCCTGCAGCCAGCGGACATTGGAATCGCCGCGCAGGAACCAGAGCAGCTCATACGCGATGGACTTGAAGTGGACGCGCTTCGTGGTGATGAGCGGGAAGCCCTCCGCGAGATCGAAGCGGATCTGCCGCCCGAACACGCTCGTGGTCCCGGTCCCTGTGCGATCGCTCTTGTGCGTGCCCGTCTCGAGCACGTCGCGGAGCAGGTCTTCGTACGGAGTCGGGACAGCGGCGCTCATGGTTGTCAGGATACCCGCCTCGGTCGCCCCGAAGGCGGTGTCATCGGCGCGATGTTCTCGTCACGGATGGACACATCGCGGCACCCCTGGTCCTCCGGCCGTACGCTCGACGTGTGTCCCCCGCACTCGCCCTCGCCGCCGTGGCCGCGCTTCTCGCACTCGCCACCCTCGTCGGTCTCGCGCTTCGTCGGCGTGAGGGTCGTCGACGCAACGGCGGCGACCTGAGGTTCGAGCCGGCGGATGCGGCGGGCGCAGCCTTCGGCGCGAGCGCGACCCTCGTGCAGTTCAGCACCGAGATGTGCACCCGGTGTCCGCAGGTGCGCCGGCTGCTCGGCGCGTACGCTGCCGAGACGACAGGGCTCGCACACATCGAGGTCGACCTCACGCACCGACCCGACCTCTCCGCCCGGTACCGGGTGTTGCAGACCCCCACCACGTTCCTCGTCGACGCCTCGGGTGTCGTCCGAGCCCGATTCGGGGGCGTGCCCGCCCGGGATGCCCTGGCCACAGCCGTCGCCACCCTCGTCTGAAGCGCAGTCTGGAGAACCCGATGACGACATCCGCTGGGATCGACCCGCGAGGCCCCCGTTTCGCCGCCGCGATCACCGCATTCCTCCTCGCCGTTGCGACGTTCCTCGCACTCATCGGCATCTCCACGACTCCCGCCGGCGCAGAGCGCGCCGGCTGGTTCGCCGTCCAGCCGCAGAGCGGCTCCGTCTTCGTACCGGGGGGCGCGTGGGCACTGCCGTCAGTAGAGCCCGTCGCGCGCGTGCTCGACCCGGGCTTCCTCCTTGCGACGCTGATCGCGCTGCTGTTCCTCTGGGGAGTGGTCTCGCCGGCCACCGCACCGTGGGGCGTGCTCTACCGCCGCCTCGTCCGTCCGCGCCTGGCGCCGCCCGTCGAACTGGAGGATCCCCGCCCCCCGCGGTTCGCCCAAGGCGTGGGCCTCGTCGTGGTGGGGCTCGGCCTCCTGCTCCACCTCGCCGGCGTGCCGTGGGCCCTTCCGATCGCCACCGCCGCAGCGTTCCTCGCCGCTTTCCTCAACGCCGTGTTCGGATTCTGTCTCGGCTGCCAGCTCTACCTCCTGCTGCAGCGCGTCGGGCTGACCGGGAGAACGCGCCGCACCGCGTGATCCCGGTTTCCGACGGCCGGGTCGCTCGGTAGGCTGGCGACCAAGCGACGCCGCTCCCCCGGTGGCGTCAGAACCGGAGGAACCATGCCCGTCACCAGTGAAGCCGCCGCCACCTGGACCGGATCGCTCATGGAGGGTTCCGGCACGGTCGCCTTCTCCTCCTCGCATCTGGGGACGTTCCCGATCGACTGGAAGTCCCGCAGCGAGGGCAGCGACACCACCACGACGCCGGAAGAGCTCATCGCCGCGGCCCACGCCTCCTGCTTCAGCATGGCGCTCTCGCACGCCCTCGCCGAGAACGGCACCCCGCCGGAGCGCGTCGACACCAGCGCCTCGGTCACTTTCAAGCCAGGCGTCGGCATCACCGGCAGCCACCTCAACGTCAACGCCACGGTTCCGGGTCTGACTCCGGAGAAGTTCCAGGAGATCGCCGAGGGCGCCAAGACCGGGTGCCCGGTGTCCCAGGCTCTCGCAGGCATCGAGATCACCCTCGAGGCGACGCTCGCCTGAGCTCCGTGGACGTCAGGCGCGGGACAGGCTGATCGCCTGCCGGATGCTCGCCCTGGCGTCCTTCCTGCGCCCCGCGGCATCCTGCACGACGCCGAGCCGGTAGCGCGCACGCCAGTCCGTGGGTGCCGCCTCCGCTTCCGCCGTGTAGCGCGCGACGAGCGCGTCCGCGTCCTTCCTGGCGATGCGGCCACTGGGCGTGAGCTCGGTCTCGACCGGCGGCATTCCGCCTTCGGCGTCGAGCAGACGCCCCAGACGATCCGCTCCGAAACCGAAGAGCATCTCGCGAACCAGGGCCCATCCGCCGACGGGGGCGAGCACGAGGAGGGTGACGCCCATCCCGATGGAGACCGGCGTCCCGACGGCCAGGAACATGACCGCGAGCCAGCCCGCGACCGCGAGGTACAGCAGGAGGGCCGCCGCCATCAGTGCGACCCCGATCCGCGACATCACGAGCGGATGCCGATGTCGAGCATGTTCTCCAGACCGACCACGACTCCGGACGCGGTGGCCGCATACGGCACAGCCAGCCGGATCCCCGGCGCGTAGGCCAGCGCCGGGTCGGTGGTGTCATGCGTGAACGTGAGCGACTCCCCCGGCCCGGACAGGATCACCTCCTGCTTCGCGATCACCCCGGGCCGCCGGAGGGAGTGGATGGGCACGCTGCCGACCTGCTGCCCCCGCGCGCGCTGATCCGCATGCGGGGCGCTGACGGGGCCCTGGGACGCCCTCGCGGCGGCGATCAACTCCGCCGTGCGGACGGCGGTACCGCTCGGGGAGTCGACCTTGGTCTCCCGATGCGCCTCGACGATCTCCGCGGAGTCGAAGTAGGGCGCGGCGGCCGCGGCGAGAGCCGAACCGAGCACGGAGCCGAGGGAGAAGTTGGGGATGAAGACCGCTCCGGTATCAGCGGCCTCGACCAGCGGCCGCACGAGCGCGATCCGCTCGGCCGACCAGCCGGAGGTGGCGACGAGGATGTTGAGGCCGTGCTCGACGGCGGTGCGGACCACATCGATGCTGATCTGCGGAGTGGACGCGTCGATCACGAGGTCCGCTCCCGCGAGCTCCGAGAGGTCACTCGCCGATGTCAGCACCCGGCTCACCTCGAAGCCTTCCAGCTCGCCGATCACCGCGCCGATGATCGTTCCGAGCTTTCCGGTCCCGCCGACGAGGGCTACCTTCGTGGTCATGCGTCCAGTCTATTTTCCGGGCGTCGAGCGGAGGCCGCGGCGCGCGGATACGGTGATCACACCAACAGCGCGTCGGGAATCCCCGTCCGCAACTCCATAGGCAGGTGGCCGGTGTCGTTGTGCGTAAGCAGGGTCCACGGCCGACCCTGCTTCTGGGCGATCACCGTCAGTCCGCAGTGCGACTGGTTCAGCGTCATCCACCGCCAGTCGGGTGCGGCGAGCACCTCGCGCACGAACCACGAGATCACGAAGTTGTGTGTGATGAGCACCTCGTGCACGTCTCCGGTCTTCCGCACGAGGAACTCGTTGACGGCGTCGGACATCTGGGCGCGACCGGCCTCGATCTCGGCTTCGGTCACCGAGCCGAAGAACGGTTCGAACACCGCCGGGGTCTCCTCTGTCATCCCCGTGGGCACGCAGTCGAACAGCAGAGCGGACGGCGCGGGGTCCACGGACGGGAGGCGACCGGCGATCGATCTCGCCGTCTCGGCCGCGCGGAGCAGCGGCGAATGCCACACGGCGTCGAGCGGGAGCCCGGACAGCCGATCCGCGATCAGCTCCGCCTGCCGCTGGCCGCGCGGCGAAAGGGGTCCGTCGGCGAGACCGTGCTCGGCATCCTGATGTTCACCGTGTCTGACCAGATATATGTAGTGCGTCACAACTCGCTCGCTCGCCTCATCGCCAGCATCCGCCGGTCTTCCTCTTCCACCCTATGTCACGGGCAGCGGAAGCTCAGGCGCCCGCGCGGGTGAGGTCGGCCACCTGCGCCCGGGACAGCGTCACACCGGCGCCCTGCATGAGCTCGTCGACATGGTCGGTCGCGAATGTGTTCACGATCGGCGCGGCGACCGTGCGCTGCGCGAGCAGCCAGGCGATGGACACAGCGGCCACCGGCACTGCCAGTTCGGCGGCCACCTGATCCAGCGCGCGCAGCACCTTCGTACCGCGGCGGTTGAGATTCCCTCGCAACTGCTCTCCGCGGACGCCTCGTGACGCGAGCGCCTTGGTGCGGTGGCGCCCGGACAGGAACCCGTGCTCCAGCGCATGGGAGGGCGTGACCGCGAGGTTCTGCGCGCCGGCCACGAGCCGCAGATCGCCTTCGAACGGCTGCCGCCGCACGAGGTTGTAGGGCGTGTCGATCACAGTGATCCGCGGGTACCCTGCGGACGCGAGGATGCGGGCCTCCACCAGCCGCTCCGGGGTGAAGCCGTACGCGCCGAGCGCGCCGATCTTCCCGGCCTCGACGAGCCACTCGACCGTGGCCAGCGTGTCTTCGAGGTTGGTGGTCGCATCCAGCGTGGCGTCCAGGTACAGCACGTCGATGCGCTCGACGCCGAGCCGGGTGAGCGACCCCTCGACGGCGCGGACGAGGTTGACCGACCCCAGACCGGGGTTGTCGGCATGCGCTCCGATGCGGACGCTGAGGACGACGCGCTCCCGTTGGTCGCGCGACCGCAGCCACTGCCCGAGGATGTGCTCGCTCCGACCGCCGGAGAATCCGTCCGCCGTATGGATGGCGTTGCCGCCGAACTCCACGTAGCGATCGAGGATGCCGTGGCTCGTCTCGAGATCGACGTTCCACCCGAACTCCGCGGCGCCGAGCATCAACGGGAACGTCTCGTATCCGGTCTCGCCGATGGCGGTGCGGATGGACTCCCCCACACCGGGGCCGACGATGGGGATCGGGGCGGAGGGATGATCCTCGTGCTCGAGCGCGACGCGTTCCGCGTCGGGACCTGCGCCTACGCCGAACAACCGCATACTCTCACCCCCGCTGCGATCGGCTGGACCGATCGACATCACTGCTTCTCCGGCACCCCCCGGTGCGTACTTCGAGGGTATGCGACGTGCGCGAGCGTCCCGGCCAATCCGGGGAACGGCGCGCAAACTTCCCATAACGTTTCGATCACGGATCAAACGACGGAACCCGGGCCCCTCCCGACGGAGGGACCCGGGTTCCGTGCCGACCGTGTCCTACTCGGCGGCGGCGTCCTCGGCCGGAGCCTCGTCCGCGGCGGGTGCGTCGTCGAGCACGGGCTCGAGCGACAGCTTGCCGCGGTCGTCGATCTTCGTGATCTTGACGAGGATCTTCTGGCCGACGGAGAGCACGTCCTCGACGTTCTCCACACGCTTGCCACCGGCGAGCTTGCGCACCTCGGTGACGTGCAGCAGGCCGTCCTTGCCCGGCAGCAGCGAGATGAAGGCGCCGAAGGTGGCGATCTTCACGACGGTGCCGAGGAACTGCTCGCCGACCTCCGGGTTGGTCGGGTTGGCGATCGCGTTGACCTGGGCGCGGGCGGCCTCGGCCGAGGGGCCGTCGGTCGCGCCGATGTAGACGGTGCCGTCCTCCTCGATGGAGATCTGCGCACCGGTCTCGTCCTGGATCGCGTTGATCGTCTTGCCCTTCGGGCCGATCAGCTCACCGATCTTGTCGACCGGGATCTGGACGCTGATGACGCGAGGCGCGGTGGGCGCCATCTCGTCAGGCGCGTCGATCGCGGCGTTGAGGACGTTGAGGATGGTCAGACGAGCATCCTTGGCCTGGGTCAGCGCGCCCGCGAGCACCGACGACGGGATGCCGTCGAGCTTCGTGTCGAGCTGGATGGCGGTGACGAACTCGCTGGTACCGGCGACCTTGAAGTCCATGTCACCCAGCGCGTCCTCGGCACCCAGGATGTCGGTCAGCGCCGCGTAACGGGTCTCGCCGTTCACCTCGTCGGAGACCAGACCCATCGCGATGCCGGCGACGGGAGCGCGCAGCGGCACACCCGCGTTCAGCAGCGACAGGGTCGAGGCGCACACCGAACCCATCGACGTGGAGCCGTTGGAGCTGAGCGCCTCGGACACCTGACGGATCGCGTACGGGAACTCCTCGCGGCTCGGCAGCACCGGCACGAGCGCGCGCTCGGCGAGGAAGCCGTGCCCGATCTCGCGACGCTTCGGCGAACCCACGCGGCCGGTCTCACCGGTCGAGTAGGGCGGGAAGTTGTAGTGGTGCATGTAGCGCTTGCTCGTCGTGGGCGACAGCGAGTCGATCTGCTGCTCCATCTTGAGCATGTTCAGCGTGGTGACGCCCAGGATCTGGGTCTCGCCGCGCTGGAAGATCGCGGAGCCGTGCACGCGCGGGATGACCTGCACCTCGGCGTCGAGCGGACGGATGTCCGCCAGGCCGCGGCCGTCGATGCGGGTGCCCTCGGTGAGGATGCGACCGCGGACGATCTTCTTCGTGACGGACTTGTACGCCGCGGAGAACTCCAGCGGTGCCGCAGCCGGGAGCGAGCCCGCCTCGGTGGCCTCGATGAGCTCGGCCTTGACGCGATCCTTGATCGCGTCGTCGGCGTTCTGACGCTCGCTCTTGTCCGCGATCTGGTACACGTCGCTCAGCTCGGCGAAGGCACGCTCGGACACGAAGTCATAGACCTCGTCGCTGTACGCGGGGAAGACCGGGTAGACGCCCGGCTCCTTCGACGCGGTGGCGGCGAGCTCAGCCTGCGCCTTGACGAGCTGGGCGATGAAGGGCTTCGAGGCCTCGAGGCCCTGGGCCACGATGGTCTCGTCGGGCTTGGTGGCGCCGGCCTTGATCAGGTTCCAGCTGCCCTCGGTCGCCTCGGCCTCGACCATCATGATCGCGACGTCTTCGGAGCCGTCGGCCTTGGTGACCACGCGACCGGCGACGATCAGGTCGAACACGGCCTCGGAGACCTGCTCGGCGGTCGGGAACGCGACCCACTGGTCCTCGTGCTGGCCGTGACCGGGGATGAACGCGAGGCGCACACCGGCGACGGGGCCCGAGAACGGCAGACCCGAGATCTGCGTCGACGCGGAGGCGGCGTTGATCGCGAGGGCGTCGTAGAACTCGCCCGGGGCGATCGAGAGGACCGTGATGACGATCTGGACCTCGTTGCGCAGACCGTCGACGAACGACGGACGCAGCGGACGGTCGATCAGACGGCAGACCAGGATCGCCTCGGTCGAGGGGCGACCCTCACGACGGAAGAACGAGCCGGGGATCTTGCCGGCGGCGTAGGAGCGCTCCTCGACGTCGACCGTCAGCGGGAAGAAGTCGAAGCCCTCACGCGGGTGCTTGCCCGCGCTCGTGGCCGAGAGCAGCATGGTCTCGCCGTCCAGGTAGGCGGCGACGGCGCCCTGAGCCTGCTGCGCGAGGCGGCCGGTCTCGAAGCGGATGGTGCGGGTGCCGAAGCGGCCGTTGTCGAGAACGGCCTCGGTGGCGGTGATTTCAGGACCTTCCAAGAGGTCTCTCCTTCTTTGTTTAGACTCGCGAATCCGTGTGACGCGCGAGCATGTTCAAAGGAGCGGAACGGAAGGGTTCGGGCGCGCGGGCACTCCCGCGAATCTCGCCTGCGCTGGCCACCAGTAGAAAGCCACCCGACGTGTGCCGAGGAACCCACCACAGGGGACCAGCTTCTCCGCCGATCGCTCCATGAGTCGATATGAAATTGTCGGATGACCGGGGTCACCCTCGACCACACTACCAGCGTGCGCCCTCAGTCCCGAGGGTTCCTCACGCGGTTCGGTCACGACACCGCACCGTCACCCGACGTTCACCGCGCGTCCGCCGGGGCGAGGGACGGGTCGGCTGTGCTGGACGCATGCGGATGTCGGTGATCGGTTGCGGGTATCTGGGAGCGGTGCACGCTGCGGCGATGGCCTCGCTCGGTCACGACGTCGTGGGCGTCGACGTGGACGAGCGCAAGGTGGCCGACCTCGCCGCAGGCGCCGCGCCCTTCTTCGAGCCGGGCCTCGACGAGCTCCTCGACGCGGGGCTGCGATCCGGGCGGTTGCGCTTCGCCTCGGATGCGGCGGCCGCTTCCGGGGCGGATGTGCACTTCCTCGCCGTCGGCACCCCGCAGTCCGCCTCCGGTCCCGCGGCCGACCTCCGCTACATCCACGCGGCGATCGACGGGCTGCTCCCCCACCTGCGGCCGGGCGCGGTGGTGGCCGGGAAGTCGACGGTCCCCGTGGGCACGGCCGCGCGCCTCGCCCGTCGGATCGCACAGACCGGGGCGACGCTCGCCTGGAACCCCGAGTTCCTCCGGGAAGGCTGGGCCGTCCACGACACGCTCACCCCCGACCGCCTGGTGGTGGGGGCCGATGACACCCCGGAGGGTGCCGCCGCCGTCGACCTGCTCCGCCGCGTATACGCCGCGGCGATCGATGCGGGCTCCCCGTTCCTGGTCACGGACCTCGCCACCGCGGAGCTCGTCAAGGGTGCCGCCAACGCTTTCCTCGCGACGAAGATCTCCTTCATCAACGCCATGGCTGAGGTCGCCGAAGCGGCCGGTGCCGACGTCACCCTCCTCGCCGAAGCCCTCGGCCACGACTCACGCATCGGCCGCCGCTATCTCGGCTCCGGGATCGGGTTCGGAGGCGGCTGCCTCCCGAAGGACATCCGCGCGTTCGCCGCCCGCGCCGAGGAGCTCGGCCGCGGCGAGGCCGTCGCCTTCCTGCACGAGGTGGACGCCATCAATCTCCGCCGGCGTGATCGCGCCGTGCGTCTGGTCGTCGATGCCCTGGACGGCCTGGTCTTCGGGCGGAGGATCGCCGTGCTCGGCGCGGCCTTCAAACCCTTCAGCGACGACGTCCGCGATTCTCCCGCGCTGGAGGTGGCCGTGCGGCTGCGCGGACTCGGCGCGGATGTCGTGGTGACGGACCCGGCGGCGATCGAGAACGCCCGTGCGCGGCATCCGCAGCTCGGATACACGTCGTCCAGGGATGAGGCCCTGCGGGACGCGGACGCCGTCGTCGTCGTCACGGAGTGGGACGAGTACCGCCGCGAGCTCAGTCCGCAGCACGCCGGCGGGCTCGTGCGGGGCCGGATCGTGATCGACGGACGGAACTGTCTGGACGCCGCCGCCTGGCGAGCCGCCGGCTGGACGTACCGCGGGATGGGGCGACGCTGAGGGCTGCCGTCCCTCGGACCACGCTGGCGTCACGCTCGACGGAGGAGCGCCCCACGTAGACGTAGTCGTCGTGCTTCGCCCGACGGCCGTCTCCCGCGGCACGGCCGTGGAGTCGCCGCCACACCCACGGCAGCGCGTGCCGCCGCCACCAGGCCGCGCGGCCGATCGGCTCGTTCTCGTGCAGGGCCGCATCCAGCAGTCCGAGCGCGTCCGCGTGCGGCACCCCGAGCACCTCGGCGACCCGATAGGCGAGGAAGCGGTGTCCGCGACTGCTGAGGTGCACCAGGTCCTCACCCCAGTGCTGCCGCTCCGCCAGCACCGGATGCAGATCCGTGTCGATGAGGATCGCACCGGTCCGCGCCGCGATCCCCGCGAGGGCCGTGGCAAAGGCGGAGAAGCGCCGGGTGTACAGCGCCGCCGCGCGTCGGTCCGGGAGGAACGGGGTGACCAGGACCACGTCGGCGCCGGTCGCGCGCACTCGCCGCACGGCGGCCTCCAGGCTCGCGGCGAGCGCCGGCACGGCGGCACGGTGCTTCACGAGATCGTTGGCGCCCACCAGCACGGTGACCAGATCGGGTCGGAGCTCCAGTGCGCGCTCCAGTTGCGGGCCGCACACGTCGGCCACGCGCTTCGAGCGGACCGCGAGGTTGGCGTAGTGGAGGCCGCCCCGCGCGGCGAGGAGCAGGGCGAGCCGGTCCGCCCACCCGCGGAGTGCACCGTCCGGCCCGGGGTCGCACAGTCCCTCGGTCAAGGAGTCGCCGAGCGCGACCACCCGCCGCCACCGTCGCGACGGGGCGGGCGCGGCCGGTTCCGGTCGGACGAGGCGGCGAGCGCGCAGACGGCTGTCCACGGCGTGCAGCGCCCGCGCCTCCTCGAAGTGCCCCAGGAGCTGATCCCCGAGGTGTTCCCAGCTTCGTCCCTGCACAGCGCTCCAGCCCGCGTGCCCGAACGCTCGGCGGGTCTGCTCGTCCCGGGCGAGAGCGGTCACGCGTCGGCGGAGGTCGGCGAGGTCCCCGGGGCGGTAGAGCCAGCCGTCCACGCCGGCCCTCACCAGATCGAGCGGCCCTCCGCGACCGGTGGCCACCACGGGCACCCCGCTCGCGTGGGCCTCCTGCAGCGTCTGGCCGAACGTCTCGCTCTCTCCCGGATGCACGAACACGTCGAAGGAGGCCAGCGCGGTGGCGAGCGCATCCCCGTCGAGCCTCCCGAGGAACAGAGCGTCGGGAAGCTGTTCCTGCAGCCGGTCCCGCCGTGGCCCGTCGCCGACGATGACCAGACGGGCGCCGGGGATGCCGTGCAGCGCGGCGAGATCCTCCACCTGCTTCTCGGCGGCGAGGCGTCCGACGTAGCCGATGACGATCTCCGCTCCCCATTCCGCTCGGAGCGCGTCGCTGCGCCGGGAGGGGTGGAAGCGCTCCGCGTCCACCCCTCTCCCCCAGGATCGGAGTCGGTCGACGCCGAGGCGACCGAGCTGGTGCGCGGATTCGGAGGACGGCGCGAGCGTGAGGGTCGCTCGCCGGTGGAGCCGTGCGATATGGGCGTGGGCCATGCCGGTCGTCGCGGCGACGCGATACCTCTCCGTGTATGCGGCCACATCGGTCTGGTAGGCCGCGACCGTCCCGATGCCGCCGCGTTCTGCGGCGAGCAGCCCGCGCCACCCGAGGGCGAACGGCGACGCCAGGTGGACGACATCGGGGCGGAAGCGGCCGAGCTCGGTTCCGATCCGACGGGTCGTCGCCGCGCCGACGCGGACATCCCGGTATCCGGGGAGCGGCACGCTGCGGATCGCCGTGACGGGGGCACCGTGCAACCGCTCCGGGATGCCCGTGGCGGCGGGAGCGAGCACACAGGCCTCGTGCCCTCGGCGCTCCAGATGGCGGAGGATCTGCATCACGGATCCGGTCACGCCGTTCATGTGCGGAAGGAAGGACTCGGTGACGATCGCGACTCTCACCCCCTCAGGATGACGGTGCACCTCGCCCCCGCTGCGAGAAACCGGCGTCGAGCACCGGATGTTCACCGGATGCTGGATCACGGGTCACCGGCTATCCGCGCGTTGGTTCCCGTTCACCGTCTCAGGGCAGGGTGGCGGGGTGTCGACAGACCTGCTCGCTGACGTCCTCGCCGGTCCCTGGAGCCTGGCCGCGATGAGCCTGCTCGTGCTCGGGGACGCGTTCTTCGTCGTCGTCCCCGGGGAGATCGCCGTGACAGCCCTCGGCGCGGTCGCGATGACGACCGGAACGCCCGCGCTCTGGGCGGTGGTGCTCTGCGCGGCGGCGGCAGCAGCGCTCGGTGACACCTGCTGCTATCTGATCGGGTGCGTCGTCGGCACCGAGCGCTGGGGCTGGATGAGAGGCCGCCGCATGCGGCAGGCCCTCGGCTGGGCACGCGACCGGCTGGACCGCGGCACGGCCACGGTGCTGTTCACCGCTCGTTTCGTCCCGTTCGCCCGGCTTGCCGTGAACCTCGTGGCGGGCGCCTCCCGGATCCACCCGCCCCGCTATCTGGCTCTCGTGACGCTCGCCGCGACCGGATGGGCGGCATACCAGGCCGCGATCGGCGCGCTCGTCGCCGCGGTGCTGCCCGGCGGCCCCCTCGTCGCGGTCCCGGTGTCGGTCGCCCTGGCCGTCGGTATCGGGCTCGGGGTCGACCGGCTCACGCGAGGGCGGGAGCGGTGACACTCGCCGCTGCTCCTGCCGTGCCCTAGGCTCGGGAGCATGAGCACCGAAGAAGGCGCCGGCTCCTCCTCGGAGGACATGAAGCGCAAGTTCAAGGAAGCGCTCGAGAAGAAGAACGCGCACCACCGGCAGGGCGAGGCCCACCTCGACGGCGATTCCGCCGTGCACGCCGCCAACGCCCCACAGACGCGGCGCGAGTTCCGACGCAA